>JAUVKE010000046.1 GCA_030592105.1 Desulfobacteraceae bacterium | reverse complement strand
TATCCTCCGGTTTTTGAAGCATCTCAAGCAGGGTTCCTTCTTTTCTATTTTTGGAGTCGAGAATTACCCCGCTTAAAAGGACTATCTTCCCTTTATAAGTTTCCGGATCTTTAATAACCTCTTTAAAGGTTATATCTCTTGATGCCTCTCTTCTCAGATGCCTGGAGATTATCGGTACGCAACCGGCGGAAACCAAAAAAAACAGCATTAATGAACAGAAAATCTTTCTCATTTTGAGTAATCCCTTCCGGCGTTTTATTGTTTTTCTTAAGCTGTGAATAAAATTTTATACCCGCAGTACCATGGTATTACTTCCGGCAATATGTAAGAAAATCACCCACATATACCAAATACAGTTTCAGTTCCTTTTCATCGCCGATTTTGTCAAGAATAGTCTCCAGAGTCCCCTTGACTACCCGTTCCTTTTCCTTGTATCCTGCATAAGACACAATGGCTATGGGAGTCTCGGCCGGATAGTGGACGGATAACCTGCCTATTATATCTTTTAAATTCTTCGGCATATAGATTACCATGGTTGCCTTGTGGGCCGCGAGATCCTCAATAATCTTATGAGATTCGGGCGAGTAACCAATGGTCAGGATAACGGACTTTGTCGGTTTACTGGAAGTGACGGTCTTTGCTATGGCTGCATTGGCTGCATTGAAGCTGCTCAAGCCCGGAACGGCCACTGGATCAAGATCCGCAAATTCTTCCAAAAACCAGACCGATGGCCCATAAATAAAAGGATCACCGCCCCCCAGAACAGCCACAGTCTTCCCCTCTCTTATAGCCTTACGGATCTTTTTAATGAGTTTATTACGTTTATTTGTATACTTTTCGCATTCTTTACCTTCTTTTCCCTTAAATTCAGAACAATCTTTTCCATAATAGCGTGACAATCTATAAGAACCGCCGTCAAGCAACTCCTTTTCTTTAAGATAGGGAGCAAATTTTTCTTGAGTTCTTTTTGAACAAATAATAAAATCCGCATCCTCGATGGCCTTAAGGCCCCTCAGTGTGATAAGATCCGCATCCCCCGGCCCCATGCCCACCAGGTAGAATTTCGGTTTTTCTCCGGTTCCGGCTTCCCCCCGAATGGGAGTTCGAATCGCACACCCGTATTCCAAAAAAATAAGTGTAACCATCAAACAATAAATTAATCTTTTAATTTTCATTGCCAACACCTCTTGATCTTTTGTTATTCACTGTTTAATCAAAATCTAAAACTGACTGCACCGCCACAGGTGCGGTCGGTCATTGGATAGCCGCGCTGGTTTTCATATTTCTCATCAAAAAGGTTGTTTATGTAAAATTTTACCACAGCATCTTTGAAAAAGCCGTGCTCTTTTAAAAGTGTCTGTTCTATGGCAAAATCGAATAGATGATAGGCTGCCATGGAAATCGTGTTCCATTCGTATACATCCTCCTCCACCTCTTCAGAAGTCTGTGCAACCTGCTCATCCTGAAATTTGTAATCGAGCATCAGCAGGGTATTTTTAAAAAGGTTGTAGCGCAAACCGGCATTCACCCGATGCTTGGCACGTTCGTCTTCTGCTGTCTTTCCTGCTGGCTCACCGCCCATGCTCCTCAATTCCGTATAGGTGTAGTTAGCATAAAACGACAGGCTATCGAAAATATGTCCATCGAGCTCCAATTCAACTCCCTGCCGCCGCATCTCCTCGAGATTGAGCATGGAATCACTGTATTCAAGGCCTGGATTACTTTCACTTGCTCCATATTTAGCATAACGGTTATACGTTACATAATCTCTAATCTTGCAAAAAGAATAGTTTATCTTCAGGTTAATATCCTTCCAGAGCCTTCTTGTAAGTATAAGATCGTATCCAATGCCATGTTCAGGTTTGGCCCAAACCTGTGCAGGTATGCCATATCACCCATAACAAAAGGGAAGTGGATTCCATATCTTGCTCATACCAAAAGATAAAGAAGTGTCTCTTAGTGCATCGACTAAATCATCAAGCTCATAGACAAGAAAGGATTTCGGTATCCATTGGTTCCTGTTTCTTCTAATCCAATTCCCATATCCTGTGATAGAATATGTTCCCGGGCCTTCCTTATATTTATAATTTGCGCGCCAGTAGCTTACATCTTCATACCGAAGACCGGCAGTCAGGGTAAGCCTCGGGATGATCCTCCATCTGTCCTGGAGATATCCGGCCTTGGTGTCGGATATCTTATGTCCCGGCGCCCGATAGCCATACGCCTTGCTGTACCCTGATGGCTGCCACATCTGAACCATATCAAAACCGAAGGTCAAAGTGTTATCTTCAAAAAGCTCTATCTCATTCTGAATTCTTCCACCTGCCTGCCTCATTTTGGAGACAGACGAATAACCTTCGATTTCGTCGGGCTTAACCTCCGGTGTTTTTGTTGAGTCTTTTTTTTTAAAATAACGCATCTCGCTACGGTCTCTCCGGTAATATCCACCGATGGTGAATAGGCCAATCGGAGTGGGCTGATCGTAATGTAGCCGGTAGGTAGAATATTCTTCATGCCTTTTAGGCTTTTGCCAGGGCCAGTAGCTTGCGGTTGACGTTTCCGGATAATTATTATGATAGTCTACACATTCCAGTGCATTTTTAACGGTCAGCTCCCGATCCTTGTCGGTGTATGCTACATCGAAACTGATATAGCCATCGGAAGGGAGGATGTAACCCAATCTGGCGAAATAATTTTCTATCTCCGCCCTGTTGTTCCTGAGGTATCCATTGGTGTGATTATATTGATATGAAAGCCCATAGACAAACGGGCCGGCCCCGCCATCGACGTCGACACTGTGGTTCTGGGTATTGTAAGACCTGTAGCTCGTGGTCATCCTGAAATCCGGTTTCAAGGTAGTATATCTTTCCGGTGTTTTGGTTTTTAGATTGATTACGCCCCCCACACTCTTTCCTCCATAAAGGGCGGAATGAGGGCCGGGCATAATCTCAATACTTTCAATCTGGCCAAGGGGTAAAGTGGCATAATCCACCACCATAGACCGAGTACCACGCGAGGCCGATCTACCGTAATCAATAGTCAGACCATCCATGGAAGTGGTAAAGCGGTGTGAATCAAAACCCCTCATATAGATGGGGGAGCTACCACCTGGTACCAGGTCACTCTGCCCGCGAAAATCGATGATCGCCTGATCTTTTAAAATATCGACGATATTTTGCGGAGTGCCGGATGTCTTGTATTCTTTCACATTTATGATTGTGCTCTGAGGTGTTATCGTAACACTCTTCTTTTCTCCCGGCGCGGTTACGGTTATCTGTTCAAGTTTAATCGCCTCTGTTTCCTCCTGGGCAAGTATGGAACTCGGAATGGTAATAATTATGAGCAAAACAGTGAAATATACATATTTAATCTTAAAGGTCTTTTTCATAGCTAAATTCCGTCTCTTTTCTCAAATCTCTATACCTATAGATATTCAGACAATAAATTTCATACGGCCAGATGTTAGAACTGAGCTATGGTGAAATTTAAAAAGCTCTGGGTGTTTGAGCGTAGCGAGTTCCAGAGATTTTTAAATTTTATTATAGCTCAGTCTATTGCTGAAATTATTTATCTAACGGTCTATATTCAACGATTCCTTTTCATTTTCTGAGTTAAAAAATCTCCCACATAGATCAGATGCTCAAAGGGAAGCTTTTCATCGTCAACCTTCTCCTCAATGTTCTCTAATGTTCCCTTGATCACCTTTTCTTTTTCCTTATATCCGGCATGAACTACAATGGCCACCGGCGTCATTAACGGATAAACATCCTTAAGTCTCTTTATAATATCCTTGAATTTACTCCCCATGGTAAAGATCACCATGGTGGGCTGGTGACCTGACATTTTTTCGATGTCGCGTCTTGAGGTTAAAACAACGGAATGAATCTTCTCCCCTGAAGTTATACACTTGCCCAAAGCCGCATTTGCCGCATTAAAGCAGCTTACACCCGGTATGACCAGGGGGTTTAAATCTTTAAACTCCTCCAGGTACCAGGCCATGGGACCGTAGATAAGGGGATCTCCGCTGTCGAGCACCGCAATTGTTTTTCCCCTGGCGATCTGCGAGCGAATTTTGGAGACGAGTTCCCCCCGTTTTTTCCGCCTTTCTTCGTACCATGCTTTTTGCTCTTTATCCGTCAGCTGTGAACGATTTTTTTTAGAATAGCGCCGGCCCCTGGAGCTGTCGAGAAACTCCTTTCCTTTAAGATACCTGGCAAATTTTTCCTTTGTCTTTTCCCTGCATACAATTACATCCGAATTTTTTATCGTATCTATCGCCCGCACAGTGATCAGGTCGGTATCACCGACTCCAACGCTTACAAGATGGAAAACTGATTTTCCTTTTGCTCCATAAACATCACTCACAATGCCGATTTGAAAAACAAAAGACGCTAAGAAAAAAATTATAATTGCCGGCAATCCTGCCCCAACATGAATTTTATTTTTCTGGGTGTTCAACATAAGTGTTTTCTCCTTTCTTGACTTAAAAATATTATTATTTTATCAGTTGCTTTTGTGAAATTTGTGGCAAAATTTTTATAAAATTACGAATTAAAGGCTATTTTCTGCTCAGATTTAATAACGGCTATTCGTAATTAAACATTCCACTTTAGAGGTAAATAATGAAAAAACACGCCCCGGGGGATGATCGAAATGTCTGATTGACGTGGAGATGCTTAGGTGATAGGAATATAACCGAAGCATACCTCAACCCGAGGGGCTTCACAGGGAAGGCGGCCTGCAAACCCTGGCCGGGGATGGCTGCCTTCCCGCTTTTTTTACCTTCTACTTTCTGACTCTTTTCCCTGTCACCTCACTGCATACTGTAATTATCTCCATTCGATTTCCAGCTCCGGGGATACAAATAGTACCACCGCTTTTTTTAAAATACAGGTAAATTAATCCCCCCATTCCTATGGTTCCCAGGCCGAAGAGAGAGACAACCGGTCTTTCTTTGATTGAAAAAAAAATAATCCACAAATTGCCCAGGATAAATAAAAGGGGTGTAAAGGGATATCCGAATGTTTTGTATTCACGCTCCAGGGAAGGTCTTTTTATCCTGAGCATTATCATTCCGGTTACTGTCAGCATAGCAAAGAGTGCCAGAGTAAAACCTATGTATAAAAGAAGTTTATCAAAGGTGAAAGTAACAACCATGATAATGGCAATGGCCCCCTGCAGAAAAATGGAATACGCAGGTGTTTTGTGAGTTTTATCCAGTTTGCCGAAAAGTTCAAAAAAAAGGCCATCTTTTGACATGGCATAATAGACCCTTGGGCCGGTCATGATCATGGCGCTGACAGCGGATAAAATACCCATGGCAATGGCTGCTGCAAAATATATGCTGATATTATCCCCGAATAACGAAACCGCCGCTGTTTTTCCCACTTCCAGAACCCCGCTCATCTCTTTTACAGGAAGGGCGTAAATATAGACCATATTCAAAAGAAGATAAAAAACCAGCACCAGAAGGGTTCCCACAAAAAGAGAAAGGGGAATATTTCTGCCGGGGTTTTTAATCTCTCCACCAAGATAAGCAACTGCATTCCAGCCGCTGTAAGCAAAAGAGATGTAGATCAAAGAGACGGCAAAGTTATCGGAAAAAATCGAGCCCAGGTTCAGTCCCCCTGACAAATTGGCGGATGAACCGCTGCCAAAACAGAATCCTGCTATAATAAAGACGCAGATAAGGGTTATTTTAAAGATGGTTAAACCATTCTGTATACGGCTTCCCAATAAGAGGCTGTGATAATGAACCAGGGAGAGGATAATAATAATTGCCACAGCCAATATGGTAACCGGCGATATTATAATAATATCTATCCCCCCCAGGGAAACCGCGGTTTTAAAACAGAAGGAGACCGGCAGGGCGCACAAAAGATAGGTGGCAAAGGCAATGGCCGCAGCGGCTATCGGGGCTGAGAATCCCACGATTAAAGATATCCACCCGGAGAGAAAGGCCATGCCTTTACCATAACTTTCCCTTAAAAATATATATTCCCCCCCTGCCCTGGGAAACATGGCACCGAGTTCTCCATAACAAAGGGCGCCGGAGAGGGCAAAAAGTCCCCCGATCAACCAGCAAAGAAGCATGGTCTGAGGGCTGCCTAATTCCTCAATAATAAAGCCGGAGGTGGTAAATATCCCGGTGCCGATCATGTTGGCAACCACCAGAATCGTTGCTGAAAAGAGACCGATCTCTCTTTTCAGGTTATTATTATTTAAATGATTTTTCAGTGTTATTTTCCTTTATTAAAAAGCTGGATAAAATAATTTCCGTATGATTTAAAATTACGTCAACTCAAACAAAATGGTAAGCTCAATATGAAGGGGACATTTAAACAGACTCGGCGGCGGCCTTGAAAAAGGGGCTGCTTTTTTTACCGCATCCAGAGCAGCCCTGTTCAGACTGCTGTGTCGTGCATGTTTTATTACTTTTAAAGATGATATATTCCCGCTGGTTTCAATCACAAACCGAATTTCAACCCTTCCTTCAATATGTTTTGATTTGGCAGCTTCAGGATATTTTTTACAGCTTTCTATCTTAAGCCTCACCATTTCAAAATAATCATTGGAGGTAAAATAATCATTTACCCCTGTCATTGTCCCGGGCTGCCAGTCTGAAATTTTCAGCCCCTGGCCATCAGGAACCTCCGGCATGCTGACACTCTCTGCCAGGGAATCAGGCAGATCTTTTGCATTATCCATTTTCAAAGGTTTAAAATTCGGAGTAACTTTTTTTTGGATACGAATCTGTTTAATCTCATTTGGCTGGGAAACTATTTTCGGCCTCGACCTTGGCCTGGGAATATTGCGCGCAACCGCTTTTGATATATTCTCCAGGGTGAATTCCAGGCATGTTAATGCACGGGAATCATATATCCTGGCGACGTGCAAGAAAATCGCCAGGTGAATGCCCAGGGAAATAACAATAAGGTATCTAAAGAGCAGATTCGGTTTTTTATTATTTTTAAGCCCAAAACTTATGGCATCTATTCCTTTTCTGTTGCCAGACATAATCTCCCCGCACCCGCTGCTTTTGCCATATCCATGACTTTAACCGCTTTGTTGAGTATCACGGCTCTGTCGGCCTTTATAATAACCAGTACATCCTGGCGCTCCCCGATTTTTTCTTTCAGGGTTTTAAAAAGATCGCCACGGGAGAGCTTTATTTTTTCAATAAACACACTTCCCTGCTTGTCCACATATACCGTAATCTCTTTTTGCGTCTGGGGCGAAGATGCCCTGGCCTGGGGGAGTTTAATCTTTATACCTTCGTCAACCATAAAGTTGGTGGTGAGAAGAAAGTAGATCAAAAGCATAAAAACTATATCTATTAAAGGAGTAAGAGGCGCCTGTATCTGATATGCCTGCTTTTTTTTCCTGTGAACGAGCATATATACTCTCCTTTACCTTTTTTCAGACCCAAGAGCTTTAATAAATAAAACCGAACCATTCTGAAGGCGGGCTTCATACCTGTCCACCTGGGCAAGGAGATAGCTGTGAGCCACTATGGTGGGAAGCGCCACCCCAAGTCCCAGGGCTGTTGTCAACATCGCCTCCCAGATTCCACCTGCCAGAACAGCGGCATTCACCTTACCCCCCATCTGCTGAATTACCATAAATGCCTTGATCATTCCAACGACCGTACCGAGGAGCCCAAGCAGCGGGGCAATATTTCCTATGGTTGCAAGGGTCTGCAAATAAGTAGAGAGCCCTCTTATTTCCTGTTCAGTGGCATTCACCATAACCGTTTCAATAATTTCCCTGTCATGATCCTTTACTTTCATTGCCTGCGCAAGAACATTCCCCATTGGCGAATCGCTCCCATTAACAGCTTTAAGAGCCTCCTTTTCATTCCCCTGCTCCAAAAAACGGGCTGTTTTTTCGGCAAGGCCGCTCCCTTTACGCCGCATCCTGATAAAATTGATTATCCGTTCAATAAATATGGCAAGGGCAAGAACTGAACATAACAGTATGGGGATTACAATAATCCCGCCTTTTGCAAGAAAATCGAACATGCTTATTTCTCCTTATTCTTTAGCAGCAACATCTTCAATATCCGGATTTCCATCAAAATCGAGATCCTTTTCGCGTTTTATAAGCGCTTCGGCATCATCGTATTCTTCCCATATATCCGGATTCCCGTCATTATTTGTATCCTCTCTAACGGCAATAAGGTTTTGCTTTTGATAAAAATACCAGGTATCTATTTTCCCATCTCCATTATTATCCTTTTCAGCGCGCAGGGCATCTCCCTTATCATCATAGTGCCATGTGATATTTATAGCGCCAATATTTCCATCATCTTCTTCGCTTTTGGTCAGTTTTCCGTTTTCATCGTAAAATTCTCTAAAATCTATTATATGATCATTATTCTCATCTATCTCTTTTTGTCTTAGAATTTTGTCTACATAATAGAATCTTGCCTCAGGAGAACCATCCATATCCTGGTCCAGTTCAACAACAACGGACCATTTATCTTTATTAAACCACTCAGTTATTTCAAAAGATCCGTCACCGTCAGAGTCTTTAGCGGCCTTTTCCTTTTTACTGTTTTTATAAAAAACTTTAAGGTCTACTTTGCCGTTTCCTGATTCATCCTTTTCAAGCCTGGATATCTGATCTGCCCTGTAATATTGCCAGGTGTCGGTTTTGCCGTCTAAACAGGTATCACTTTCAACTCTTTCTTTTTCTCCTTTTTTATTAAAATATATTTTAATATCAGGCTTTTGATCCCTGTTTTTATCTTCTGTCTGGAGAAAGAGTTTTTCTTTCTTAAAATATGATACTGTTTCAAGATATCGATCTCCATCTGCATCATATTTTATTTTAGCAAGCCTCCCCTTATTATATGTTCTTATCCTGTCAATTTTTCCGGTCGATTTTGTATCTTCCTCTATCTTTTTAATCAGTCCATTATCATCAAAAGAGCAGAAAAAATCTGTTTTCTCGTTAAAATCAGTATCTTTGGTTTGGTAAAACGCTTTTCCGTTTTTAAAATCCGTAACAATGTCATATATGCCGTCCTGATTGGAATCTTTTTGCTCTTTTAAAGGTTCGCTGTTTTTAAAACTGGTAATGATTTCAAACCGGCCGTCATGGTCATGATCTTTTTTTTGCAGGGCAATCACTCCCTCTTGATAAAAACGAAAAGTTTCCATCTGTCCGTCTCCATCAAGGTCGTGCATGCTTTTAAAGGGAAGGCCTTCTTTATCATACTTAATTATCCTCTCCATAACTCCATTAGCATCATCATCAACTCTTCTTTCAACAGGTTTGTCATATTTAAAGGTCTGCCATACGTTTATTTCACCGTCACCGTCTGCATCTTTTGTGGAAGAATAAAGAAGCCCTTCCCGGAAATAATAAAGAGTGTCAAATCTGCCGTCATCCATGGAATCTTTCTCAATCCTTAAGGGCCGCTCTTTGTCGTCAAAAAAGGTTATTTGATACAGATGACCGGAGTTATCTATACGTTCCTGGCGGATACGTTTTTCTTTACAAAAATAATTGATACTATCTATTTGCTGATCATAGTCTGTATCAGATTCAAAACGTATCAGAACTCTATTTTCGTAATACTGAAACCTGTCCATCAATTCGTCAGCATTTGTATCCACCTCCAGTTTTAAGATTTTTCCGACTCCGTCATAATGGGCAACTCTATCTATTTTTCCATCCTTGTTTAAATCCTCTTTTACAACATTTTCTTTTGCAAAAACTGATGGTGAAAAAAAACTGCCGATCCATATAAAGATGAAAAAAGATAAAAATAACCGCATGTTAGAAACCCTATTTTAAAATATTAAGTAAAAAATTAGCTGCTGATAAAAATAAAAAAAGCTAACCAAAAAAAAAGCCAGGAAGATTAACAGGCCTTTTTTTAGACCTTTTAAAACCTTCCTGGCTTTACTATCTTGTGGATTTTGACTGTTATTTTTTTTTACTTTTTATAAACGCAGCTTCTTACTGCATTCATATAATATAATCATTTAACAAGTACATCGTCAACCAAAAAATAAAAATGACCTGTTTTTTTAAAGGTTTTAACGAATGAACTGTGGATTGTCAGATAATTACCCGAATTTAAAATTTGGCACAAGGCCAGAGGAAAGAAAGGGTATTATAATACGCAGGCACGATAACGGAGTGAAATTATTTATGTGACGATCTATATAACCGGCATGCCCTGTCGGGCACAACAAAATATGAAAATGAGATAGCGATTAATGGCATTTTATAAATTAGTAGAATTCCTTAATTCATCATTCATAATTCAAAATTCATCATTTTCTTATAAACCAGTGGCATCCAATCAAGGGTTTAATTGGCCAACATATTCGGTTTTAAGTCCGGATATTATGGCCGCATCTAATTGCCTTTTATCTGAAGTGATAAATAGATCTGCTTTCCACTCCAGAGCACAAGCGATATGCAAGGAGTCCATGGCGCGTAATAGATTATTTTCCAAAAGCTTAACTGAACGTGCAACAACTGCAGGAGTAATCTGAAGAATAGTTGCATCACGAACATCATGCAGCAATTGTCTCTTAGCTTGCCGGTAATCCATTTCAGTCAAGGCATGTTCTCGCAATCGCCGGCTTAAAGCGGAAATAATCTCGGGTACTAGAATAACAGATAAAGCCAACTCCGAAGCATACTGAAGCAAATCATCGAGTTTATTGCTGCCAATTTCCTGTATGTACCTTTTGGCAAATGAAGATGAATCGACTGCCAGTTTCATTCGTCGGCCTCACGCTCTTCTAAGATAGCAGAAGACAGATCACTTCCCCGGAGTTGCAAACGGATCCCCGGTTTTTTCCATGAGGGTGTCCGTGGAATCTCATCGAAAAATGGAACCACTTCAGCTACTGGTTTCCCACGGCGTAAAAGAACGAGTGTTTCTCCATGTTCCACTTCAGTAATAAAACTTGAAGCCTTTTTACGAAAATCGGTGAATGTAATAGTTTTCATTGCAATGCCTCCTTAAATGTACATATTAATGTACAAATAAAGTGACCATTTGTCAACAGCAGGTTTACCCTCCGTTAATGAATCAAAATATTTATTAGTATTTTCAGCAGTAACAATTAAACTCCCCTTTTACAGTCTTAGCATGCATATTCTATTTGGCCATTCAATACTGTTTTGAGTGCCGGATTTTGAGTCATGATTTAAAAGCAGGCCGTTTGAGTCTGAATCCTCTGTTTCTGACAGGCTTTCAAGAATAATAACTTCAGGAGTAAGAACAAAAAGAGCTTCGTCTACGCCAAGTTTTGGAGAAAAAAAGGTGTACAGGGAGGAGAAAGCGATAATAAGAAATATAACTCCGGCACTAGCCAGGGCCCAGGGTAAAGTTCGCCGTGGGCAAAAAAAATAAGGGGGGCTGCCTTTAACGCCCCCTTCGATCTTTTGTAAACCACTGGCCACCCGGCTGTAAAAATCAGGGGCAGGTAGAGGGGCTGTTTTGTCCTGCTCGATCTTCAGCAATTGAAAAAAGCGTTTTGATCGAACAATATCTTCACTCTCGTTCTTTCCCAGCCAGGTCTTAATATCCTTCCAAAAAGTTCTATATTGCTTCATCCTGCACCCCCTCCCCTGTTTTTTCCGATTTGAGCTCCAGTGTCCTGTTAAGCTTCTGAAGCATTGAGCGCCGGGCCCTGCAAATCCTCATTTTAACACCGGCCGTGGTCAACCCCATCATCCCTGCCGTCTCTTTTGATGTCATCCCTTCAACCGCTGTAAGAATAAGTATCATCCGGTCTTTTTCCGAAAGATGCGCCAGCATCATTTCCAAAAGCTCCCTGGTTATCAGACTTGCTTCTGGATCAGCCCTTTTTCTCTGATTTTCCCAGGATAATTTTGTTTCCAGCTCATTTACAGTATCAATATTAATATCTGAGACAGAAACTTCCTTAAGTTTCTGCTTTTTTCTGAGGGCATCATAGCAGAGACGAAGGGCTATCCTGGAGAGCCAGTATTTTATCGGTACTTCACTCCGATAACTTTTTCGATAACGAAAGGCACGAAAAAAAGTTTCCTGAGCCAGATCTTCCACCATCTGCGGATCCTGAAAAAATCTC
>JAUVKE010000298.1 GCA_030592105.1 Desulfobacteraceae bacterium | reverse complement strand
GCAGCCCGCAGAATGTGGGCAAAAATTGTAAAAGAGAGGTTTGGAGCAAAAAATCCCAACAGTATGAAGATTCGGGTCCCGCTCTTTGCTCACATAGGATGCAGCAGTACAACAAAACAGCGGGCATTAAACAATTTGAGCAGGACGGTTGTGGGTGGTATTGCCGGTGTTTTATCAGGGGGTCCCCCCTTGGCCTTTCCTCCCTACGATGAACCCCTGGGGCTGGGATGGAGTCTGGAAGCACGTCAGCTTGCTGAAGATGCTACAAGAATTATAATGTATGAAACAAATATGTGTGATGTTCTAGATCCATTTGCAGGCTCTTATTTTATGGAGTCTTTGACCAATAAAACTGAAGAAGCGGCCTGGAAAGAGATCGAGCGGATTGAAACAATGGGGGGAGCAGTTAAAGCAATAGAAACAGGCTACATGCAGCAGGCTGTTTCAAGAAGTGCTGCCGACCGGCAAAAAAAGATAGATAACAGGGAGACCCTTTTGGTTGGGGTAAACTGCTTTACAGAAGATTATGAACTTGATGTCACCACCAGTAAGATGATTGAGCATCCTTATTCAGAAGAGAACAGGTATGCAGCAGAGCAGAAACAGATCACTAATCTGAAAGAGGTTAAACGTACAAGGGATAACCGTGAGGTTACACGGCTTCTAAAGGAACTGGAGGTGGCTGCAAAAGATGAGAGTAAAAATTTAATGCCTCTTTTTATTGATCTGTCCAAAGCCTACGCTTCCCTTCAGGAGCAGTGTGATGTTTTAAGAAGTGTATTTGGAGAGTGGACAACGGATTCCTTTCTTTAATTTCAAAATCTGGAAATAATGCATTAGCATTGTATAGGATTTTTTCAGTCCAGTGGCCTGTTTTTATCTGGTCACTGGGCCATGGCCAAGTGAAATTATTTATGTAACGGTCTATATGTTCTTTTTACAGATATTATGAATTTTCCCCACGCCCATATTAAGAATCTTCTTACAAACTCCCTGGATTTTATACATCTTATTGACGAAATACCACTTGGGGTATTAATTCTGGATCTTGACTGCAGGATTGTTTTTTTAAACAGGGCATTTGAAGCTCTGTCGGGATTTTCGATTTCCCGCGCATATGGAATTCACTGCCGCAATATTCTTAGAAGTGTTGCGTGCATCACGGATTGTCCTGTTTTAAAAATGGGTCATGGTGACAGAACAATTTCCTGTGAAAGTGATATGATTAATCTGGATCGACAACGTTTTTCGATCAGAATAACAACTGCGCCGCTCATTGATATCAATGGAAAAAGGGCCGGGTTTATCGAAACCGTTGAAGATATCAGAAATTCAAAGAAATTTGATACAAAAAAAAATGTTGCATACAGTTTTGCGAATATTATCGGCAGAAGTCGTCAAATGGAAAAAATATTTCAGACTCTCCCCGTACTTGCTCAAAGTGATGTCTCTGTTTTAATTACAGGGGAAACAGGAACGGGAAAAGATCTTGTTGCCGAAGCAATTCACCAGACCTCGGAACGGGCATCCGGGCCCTTTGTTAAAATAAACTGTGGCGCTCTCCCGGAAACCCTTCTTGAATCTGAAATATTCGGGCATCAAAAAGGGGCTTTCACAGGGGCGGTTGAAAATAAGCCGGGCAGGTTCAAGCTTGCCCATAACGGGACCATTTTTTTAACGGAAATAGGCGACCTTCCCCTTTCTCTCCAGGTAAAACTTTTAACATTTCTGGATGACAAAATCATTTATCCATTGGGGGGGACAAAAGGATTTAATGCAAATGTAAGAATGGTTGCCGCAACCCATAGAGACCTTGAATTAATGGTAAAGAAAGGCTATTTCAGGCGAGACCTTCTTTTTAGGCTGAATGTTGCACGAATACATCTCCCCCCTTTAAGAAAAAGAGAAGGGGATACAAGACTCCTTCTTGATTATTTTCTTGATAACTATGCCAAACAGCTTGAAAAAAAAATAACCGGTTTTTCCATGGGAGCCTTAAATATTCTTCTTGGGTATACTTATGAAGGAAATATCAGGGAATTAAAAAATATAGTTGAATATGCTGTTAATATTACAACGGGTCCATTAATTGAGCCTGATCATCTTCCCTCATATCTGTTTGAGCAATCCCCTGTTTTAACTCAGCATCACATTGAGTCTTTTTTGTCTGATAATGAAAAGAATATAATACAAATAGATACTCCCGTGGATAGTTCAAATTTAAAAAAGTCAAAAACATGGGCATCTGCTGAAAGAGAGATGATAATGGACGCACTTATCAGGGCAAAAGGTAAAAAAAATATAGCGGCACAGATTCTTGGATGGGGGCGAAGTACATTATGGAGAAAGATGAAACAATATAAAATTGACTAAAGCGGCAAAGCCGCAGTTGTCAGTTACCATATAAACGACTTTCTTGTTTTTTGTAACAGAAAACCAGGAGTAAGGCACTAATAATAGAGCGTATAAAAAATGACCTGGCATTTCTCCATGTTCATTTCCAGGCTTTGCCTGGGAGCGGAAAAAAAATAAATTAACTCCCTTATCGGCCACCTGCGTATTATAATACCCCTTCCTCCCTCTGGCCCTGCACAAATTTTAAAATAGGGTTATTATTTGACAATCTATACACACCACTGCCAAACATTACGGTAAAATACTATTTTAGTATATACTTTTTTGAAGCATTAGGATACATTTTGAGACAAAATTATTTTTAATTTTATCAGATATCAGCGCTATAATAAAATTTAAAAATTTCTGAAAATAGCTGTGCTCAAACAACCAGAGCTTTTCAAATTTCACCATAGATAAGCTCTGACATCTAATGACCAAAGTTATAACCAACCCCAATTTTTACAAGGATAATCTCTGGTTATGATGCATAAAATAGTTATTCCTCTGTACATGGATGATGTGGCCCCACGTTTTGATCTTGTTACTGAAGTTCTTATTATTATGATTTCAAAGGATAATAGTGTGGAAAAAAAAGCAATGGTTTTGCCCCGTTCTGCGGAAAAGCTGTGTCATCTTATAATCCTGGAAAATATTAATACCCTCATATGCGGGGCAATTGAAGATGAATATTACCAATTTCTGGCATGGAAAAAAATTACCATATTTGATGCGGTTTCAGGGGCCTGGCCCGTGGTATTTGAAAAGTGGATGGATAAATCTTTGAATTCTGGAGATATCCTCAGCCAGCGACAAATAGAAGGGAAAAATGTATAAAAAATTTATGAGCGTCTTAGATAATACTAGAAAAGGACCTTCCCATCATTACTTTGTGTTGAAAAGAAATATTATTTTAATAATGCTTTCAATTACAATAATTCCCCTTGCAACCATGATAATAATCAGTCATTTCCAATACAGGGCCCATCTTAAAAGTCAAACCACCGCGCCCCTCCTTTCAATGGCACACAAGGCAGCACACTCTTTTGAGCTTTTCATGGAACAAAGGCTGTCCACCATACGTTTTATTTCAACCGCCTATAGCTTTGAGGAACTCTCCAAAGAACAAAGGATCAGGGAGATACTGATTTTTTTAAAAAAAGAGTTCAGCGGCTTTGTGGATCTTGGCCTGATTAATTCTAAAGGAGATCTTATCTCCTATGCAGGCCCCTATTCCCTTTTGGGAAAAAATTACTCATCCCAAACATTTTTTCAGGAAACACAGATAAAAAATAAATATATCAGTAATGTATTTTTGGGATACAGGAAATTTCCACATATTGTTATTGCTGTTCAACGATT
>JAUVKE010000247.1 GCA_030592105.1 Desulfobacteraceae bacterium | reverse complement strand
GAAAAAGGTCTTTTTCCGGTGCCAGTTTTCTGTTTATCATAGACTGGTTTGTTATAACAATGACGCTAAATCCATTCAAATTAAGACGTACTATCGCTTCAAGACTGCCCGGAAGAAATTTAAATTCGGACCAGTTTTTTATATAATCTGCAGAGTCTTTATTAATTACTCCGTCTCTATCAAGAAATACAACCATTTTAAATACTTTGTGATTATTTTTTAAAAGATATAAACTGCTGTTAAAATCAACAGTATTGATTAGAATCTTGCCATTATTGAAACCAGATACAATTAAGCCCTGTCAGTATGCTTTATTTACAAAATATACTAACAGGGCTTATGCACAGATGCTGTTTTTATGATTATAAATTTCTGATTTTAATGTTCGTGTTCACTGCCCGCGTTTTTTGATAAATCGTGCAGAGATTTTAATACGCAAAAGGTCATACCAAGACCGATAATACCAAGGGCATACCATAAGCCGCCCATGAATACTATATGTCCCATATCCCATACCCACTCAAAAGAAAAAGGAAACATCTACCATACCTCCTGTAAAAACTGTTTTAAGCCTGCGCAGGGCTTAATTCCAGATTAGAATTTACTGTTACGTCTTCAGGTTCTGTATCAGGTTCGCTGATCTCAGAGACCATATTCAGCTCCTGTTCCTGGGGAAAAACAGGCAGATAACGATAAGAAAGGGCAAGCATTATAACGCCATATGCCACAGGGAGTATAGTAGTGGCGACTTCCTGCCAGCTTGGATAATACAGAAACCAGTCTTCAAAAGGCATTACAGGAACAGCCATTACCTGAAGCACCATAACCCACCGGTTCAAACTTACTCCAATTACCCCAAGAATAATAGCAGAGGTAAAAAGGAATGAGTTGTCACGTAATTTGGGCGTTATTAAAATAACAGCCGGAACAACACCACAGATAACAATTTCCAGAACCAGTATCCAGATACCGTATAAAGGATTATTGGAATAAAAATCCATTAAATTACAACCTTGCGCTGGAGCTGTAACCGCAGCCCAATAGATAGTATCTATTATCTTTACAATAATATAAGTTGCAATCATCCAGCCTGAAATTTTGGCAAGAAGTTTAATAACATTATCTTTCACAAGCTTTTTACCCGAAGCTTTTTCAATAATTTTGGTAACAATTATCGAGAAACATGGCCCATATGCAGCTGCAGACCATGTAAAAAGGAAAAATGTCCATGGCCAAACCAGGAGCCCCTCCCTGAATGCAAATGGACGTCCATAAAGAACACCGGCTACGCCTCCCAGGGAACCCTGATGAAAAAAGGAGAGGAAAGCACCTGTAGCTGCAAATATTGCCATAATTTCATGCATGTTATGCCCCAGGTTATGAAAAAATGGGATCTTATTGATCTGGCGGTTTTCAAGGACAAGAGGAATATACTCTATACATAATACAGCGAAATAACAGGAGAGACAAAATGCAACTTCTGTAAGCATGGAATGAACATTAGCATGCCAGAAAATAAACCATGATCTTAAAGGCTGTCCAACATCTATTCCGAGGATTAACAATGCAGAACTGTAACAGATAACTCCAATTATAACAGTACAATTTATAATATTTTTAAGCTCATCAAGCCCAAAAATATACCTTAAAAGGCCTGTAAAAAAAGCACCGCCGCCGATTGCAATAACAGCAAGATCAGCCCATATCCACAGTGCAAACCCGTAAGCATCGTTCATATTTGTCTGATTCAGCCCTTTTACCCAGCATAGAATCATGGCATAAACACCCCACAGCAGCACAATCCCGACGATGCTGATAAACAGCAAAAATTTCCATAACGAACAGCGTTCAAGGCCTTTGGGTATTAGTGCAGAATCCATAGCAAATAACTCCTAAAAAAATGAATAGTTTATATATTAATGATGTTTCGTTTTTAAACCTGTTTTTTCGTTTTTAAGATAATTATCCCCTGATCTCCTTACCCATTCTTTTGAAGAAAGGTAATAAACTTTAGGATTTGTACCAAGTCTTTCCAGGAGACGAAATGCGTGAGGATCTTTTTTAAGTTTAAACACGGCATGGTCAGGATTATCCAGATCACCAAATGTTATAGCCCCGGATGGACAAGCCTGGGTACATGCGGTCTGGTATTCGCCTTCTTCAACTTTATCCCTTCCTTCAACATATGCTTTATCTTTAGCCAGCTGATACCTGTGAAAACAGAAACTGCACTTTTCAACAACCCCTCTCATACGAGGTGAGACATTGGGACTCAGCATTTTTTCCATACCCTTCGGCCAGACTGGATCCCACCAGTTAAAATAACGCGCATGGTACGGGCATGCAGCCATGCAATACCTGCATCCAAAACATCTTGTATAAATCTGGCTGACGATACCGGTTTCTTCACTGTAATCCGTAGCAGTTGCAGGACATACAGAGACACAGGGTGAATGTCCATGTTCTCCTTCACAATGCATACATGTTCTGGGAAGATAGCAAACTTCAGCATCTGGAAATGGTTTACCATTTGTCAGTTTATAAACACGCATCCAGGTTATGCTTACTGTCTTTTTCGATTCATCTTCCTTGAACGGAATATTGTTTTCAGCCATGCAGGCCGTCATGCATGACCCGCAACCCGTACATTTATCAAGGTCGATAACCATTCCGTATTTTTTATGTTTATGCTTTTTATTCATCATATATAACTATGCCTTTCCAAGACTGGCTCTTATTCCCCAGGCCGCATTTAAACCAGAAACAGGATCTTCAACAGTTCCCATAAGTTCATTGACATTAACCCCTTTACCGTCCAGGAATCTGCCGCCTGCTGTGTGCCCCAGACCTGTGGGAAGTGCAATAATACCCGGCATAATTCCTTCAAACAGATTAATCTTAACTCTGGCTTTCCCTTTTGGAGTTCTTAAAACTGCGTATTCTTTATCAGCAAAACCAAGAGTTGACGCGGTAACCGGATTAATTTCTATTAAAGAGTCTTTGCCCATTAATACTGAATCTTCAACAGTTTTTATTGCAAAAGGTGTATCACCCGTATAGCCGCTGGCAAGTCTCATGGAATCATAGGGTATAAGTACCAGCGGATAGGCCTTCCCGTCTCCATCGATATTTATAAGGCAAGGCGCAGGGAATAACGCTCTGTCAGTGTTAGGAAACTCAAATTTTCCGGAAGTAGTCTTAAAGGACTGACTGGTTTGATCAGGTTCTTCTGAAATTAAAAATCCCTGCTCAGTCAATCTATCCCATTTATTGCCAAATGTTTCATTCAGGCAAGACTCATAACTGTTCCATTTAAAAGATTCAGTTATTTTGCCACCCATCTGTTGCGCTATTTTAATAAATATATCACCGGTATTTTTTGTATCAAATAAAGGTTCCACAATCGGTTTTGCAAGGCTAACCACATTTTTTTGCATCCCCGCATTTGACGGAACATCTTCATAACGTTCCAGGTAGGAATGATTTGGCAATATAAGGTCAGCATTTAATGCAGTCTCATCCATGTATGAAGAAAAACTGATAATCATGGGAATCTTTTCAAAAGCCTGTTTCAAAGCTTTGCTGTCAGGCAGGGAATATAGCGGGTTGGTACCTGCTATAAAAAGAAGATTCAGCAATTCTTTATTAGCTGTTTCCAATACTTCAGGAAGTCTGTTAAGCAGAGAAGAAGCAAAAGAATATTTATTTGATCCGGCCTCGTCTATCCGTTTTTTGTTAAAGCCTTTTTCTGCAGCAGAATCCATTGCAACTTCAGGCCATTTGATATAATCAGCTGGCGATGATGCGGTTACGCCACCTTTTTTATTTATATTTCCGGCAAGAGCATTAAGCGCATGTACAGAAAGAAATTCATTCATGCTCCCCGGGATTTGTCCTTTGCCACGTCCACAAACAGCAATCGGCCTTGCAGCATTTATAAACTTTTTAGCTAATGATATAATATTCGCACTTTTAATTCCCGTTATTTCAGCAACTTTATCAGGGCCATACTCCCCAGTTACCAGATTCTTAAATTCATTAAACCCGCTGGAATAATTTTCAACAAAATCTTTATCATACATGGAACCATTAATTATAACATTAGCCATTCCAAGAGCGAGCACTGCTTCGGTCCCAGGATTTATCGGTATCCATTTGTCAAATTTTGCGGCAGTATTAGACAACCGAGGCTCTACCTGAATCAGTTCAGCTTTGCTGTTTTTCCATGCACTGTTTACCTTAAACATGGAAACCGG
>JAUVKE010000535.1 GCA_030592105.1 Desulfobacteraceae bacterium | reverse complement strand
CCGGGAACATTTTCGAATCTTCACTTTATCTGTGTCTCGTCAGCCCTTCTGCAGTGATGATAAGACACAGTCTTTTTGAAAAAACAGGTATGTTTAACGAAACCCTTCCTGACTGTGATGATTATGATATGTGGCTCAGGGTAAGCTGCAGACACCCTGTATATCTTATAGATATTCCGCTGATAATAAAAAGAGGCGGACATAGCGACCAGCTTTCGAAATCTTCCGGTCTGGACAGATACCGAATACAATCTTTAAAAAAAATCATTGAAAGCAACTTGTTGACAGAAAATCAGAAGGCGGCAGCGAGAATGGCCATGCAGGAAAAGTGTACGATATATGCCAATGGTTGTCTGAAACACGGCCGCAAAAAAAAAGCTTTCTACTACAAGGATCTTGCAAAAAGTTGCCTCTTGAACCCTTGAGCTTTATGACAAATATAATTCTTCAAATTTCTGTTACAACTTAATTGCCTTTGCATCAAAAACTGGTCCGTTTAGACACGCGTGCAGATATTTTTCCGGTGTTTTTTTACTTTCTACAGCACAGCCAAGGCAGGCGCCAATACCGCAAGCCATTATTGTTTCGATTGAAACCCTGCATGGTATTGAATAAATTTCCGATATCAGTGCAAGAGGTTTTAGCATAGCTGTAGGGCCGCAGCCATAAATAATATCAGGTGGGTTTTCCTTGATTGATGTTTCAAGAATATCGGTAACAAATCCTTTTTTACCGGCACTTCCATCTTCTGTTGTAATAAGAACCTTTATCCCTAATTGTAAAAAATCATCGCTGCATAACAAATCATGCTTTGATCTGCTTCCTATAAATACTGTACATTTTGAGATGTCGGTATTTTTTTGCAGGTATGAAGCCAAAAAGAGCATCGGGGCAATTCCCACCCCGCCTGCAACGATAAAAACATTGTTATAATTATCTGCAGTTATAAAACTATTACCGAGAGGACCTACAATATCTATAATATCACCTTCTACGCACATTGACAGCTTTTTAGTGCATTTTCCGACCACTTTGTAAAGCACTTCAATGCCTTCGAAGTCTCCATCATTTGTTATAAGTCTGTGTATGGAAAAAGGACGACGAAGAAGTGGATTAATCCGGTCTGTAAAGCGAAGCATTATAAATTGTCCGGGTTTTGCGTATGAATATTGTATATTACACTTAAATCCTATTCTGTAACAGGAAGGAGCTAATTCTTTGTTCCAAAGAACCCTGATTTTTTCCTGATGCATATAATTTTCCATAAAAAAAGTTATTTCAGTCCGATGACGGTTGCAAATCTTCCGGTAGTACCTTCTCCGCGAAAGGAAAAAAAGAGATCAGTATTACACTTAGTGCAGATATTGCTGGAATGTATATTTTTGATTAACAGACCGGCATCAAGAAGCTGGTCACGACTTAGAGCCCAGAAATCAAAAAGATTATCATTATCTTTATATTTCCATAAATTAGATGGAATTTCTTTTTTATAGTCAACAAATTCCGCACAGCATGGCCCAAGAGAGGGGCCTATGCCTGCAATGATATTTTTTGGCCTGCAATCAAACTTT
>JAUVKE010000203.1 GCA_030592105.1 Desulfobacteraceae bacterium | reverse complement strand
TTTTTATGAATAAGGCTGGAAAAAAATCCGGTTCCCCCTCCAAGGTCAACAAGGAGATCATCCTTTTTTAATTCAAGTAATTTTACAATTAAATCTGCCGACCATATGCAATATTTTGAATCAGCTGAAAATGCGCTATCATACTCCTGCGCAAATGATGTGTAATGCCGGATTTTTGTTTTTCTATTTTCCATTTTTTTTCCGGCAGATTTTATTTTATGGAATTGTTCCAAAACGGAGACATTTTTCTAAGACGTTCAATTATGGGGGGTAATACTTCAACTATATAATCAACCTCCTCATCAGTATTGTATTTTCCAAGACTAAAACGGATTGATCCATGGGCCAATGTGTATGGAACTCCCATTGCGCGCAATACATGGGATGGCTCAAGGGATCCTGATGTGCATGCGGACCCGGAAGAGGCGCAAATTCCGTATTCATTCATCAGAAGGAGAATAGATTCACCTTCCACATACTCGAAACTGATATTTGTGGTTCCAGGTAACCGGTTTTGTATATCTCCATTTATAACTGCGTTTTTAATCTGTCCGGTTATTTCACTTTCCAGCCTGTCCCTTAATTTTGCTGTTTTTATACATTCTTTTTCACCATACTTTGCTGCCAGCTCACATGCTTTCCCAAAACCTATTATTGATGCCACATTTTCCGTTCCTCCACGCCTTCCCCCTTCCTGATGCCCTCCCATGAGAAATGATGAGAATCTTGTCCCTTTTCTCACATAAAGAGCACCAATCCCCTTTGGCGCATGGAGCTTATGACCTGAAAGAGAAAGCATATCAACCTTTACTTTTTGAACATCCACGATCACCTTTCCTGCGGCCTGCACCGCATCTGTGTGGAAAATGATCTTTTTTTCCTTTAAGTGATCCAGAATTTCTTCAATGGGAAAAATAACGCCTGTTTCATTGTTTGCCCACATAACACTTACAATGGCGGTATCATCTACAAGATGGCCATAAAGATAATCAAGATCAAGGCGGCCCAGTTTATCCACAGGGACAAAAGCCCCACGATATCCATTTCTGGTACAATGCTCCACCCTGCTTTTCACTGCAGGATGTTCAACCCTTGTTGTTATGATATGTTTTTTGTCGGGGAATGAATTTAAGGCTGACATAATAGCCGTGTTATTACTTTCAGAGCCGCAACTTGTAAATACTATTTCCTCGGGGTCAGCATTAATCAGCTCCGCAACCTTAGCCCTTGCTTCTTTGATTTTTTGTGCTACACTCCCCCCAAAGGTATGCATGCTCGAAGGATTTCCATAGGAGTCTGAAAAATAAGGGAGCATCGCATCCATGACTTCTTTATCAACTTTAGTTGTTGCATTATTATCAACATATACGATTTTCATCTTTCCCATCCTCCATAACAGTAAGCTCTGATGATACCAGTTCACGGATTTTGTTTTCCACCAAATTTTTCAAGGTGATTTGAGAGGTTTTACAATTTGCACATGCACCGCGTAGTTTGACAATTACATTATTATTTTCAAGATCAATAAGTTCTATATCTCCACCATCGTTTTTCAAGGCAGGCCTGATCTCTTTATCTATTACATCCTCTATGAGCCTTATTTTTTGAATATTGGTCAGTGGAGACGGCTTTTCAACCTCATCAGGCTCTGTTTTATGCACCTGGGCTATCAATTCTTCTATCCGGTCATGGCATTTACCGCATCCTCCCCCCGCCTTGATAAAATCTGTAACATCTTCCACCGATGAAATTCTATTTTCAGTAACAGCCCTTTTGATTTCAAGATCTGTAACACCAAAACACTCACAGACTAATTCTCCATCGGCTTTAACCAAAGGCTCACCACGGTAATAAGCTATGGCTTTTTCCAGCGCATCTTTCCCCATAACCGAGCAATGCATCTTCTCCCTGGGAAGCCCCCCAAGATAGTCGGCAATGTCATCATTTGTAATTTTTAATGCATCATCTATGGTGAGCCCTTTAATAATTTCTGTGAGCGCAGAAGAAGATGCTATGGCACTTGCGCAGCCAAAGGTCTGAAATTTGGCATCCGCAATTTTCTTCTCTTTATCAAGCTTAAATGTTAATTTCAGAGCATCGCCGCACGCAAGAGATCCAACTTCACCAAGCCCATCGACATTGTCAATCACTCCCACATTACGTGGATTCATAAAATGTTCCTTTACCTTGTCATTATACTCCCACATCAAATTCACCTTTTTTTATACGTATAGATTGTCAGATAAATAAGTTTACCGGGTTATCGTATAATACGCCTTCCTTCCTCCGGCCTTGTGTCAAGTTTTAAGATCGGGTAATTATCTGAACATCCATGGATATTCCTGCGTATTAACTCTGAAAATTACATAATTTGTAACTATAGATGTTCAAATAATAAATTTCACAAGGCCAGAGGGAGGAAAGCGTATTATAATACGCAGACGACCGATAACGCAGTGAAATTGTTTATATGAACATCTATATTCAGCTAATATGTACGGCAACAGGTATAATCTGATTAAACCTGCTGCATATCTTAAATCAGCGACACTGAATAGTTACCATTTTTTATATAAAAGCCGGTGGTTTGGCTTCTCCAAAAACCTCTCTTAATACATCACATATTTCCTGTACTGTTGCGTAACTTTTAACACACTCGTAAACATCAGGCATAACACTTTTTGATTCATCAGCAGCGGTTTCCCGAAGCTTTTTAAGATTAGCAGCAACTGCTTTAGAATCTCTTTCCATTCTTAATTTTTTAAGATTTTCGATCTGTCTTTGTTCAGCTGAAGCCTTTCGTTCCGGGGAGTAAACTTCTTCAACATTGCGCACCACCTGAACATCAATCTCTGAAGGCCCGTTAAAACAGTTAACCCCAACAACAAGTTTTTCTTTATTTTCCAGAGCATTTTGTATTTTATAAGCTCCCTGGGCAGCGGTTCTTTGCATATATCCGTTTTCAATGGCCGCAACTGCTCCGCCCATCTCCTCGATTTTTTTATATTCTTTTTCAGCATTTTCCTCGATTTCGTTTGTCATTGCTTCCATAAAATAAGAACCTGCCCAGGGATCAAGAACCTCTCCAAGCTTACATTCATAGATCAATATTCTTACAGCATCATAGGATAATTGCTGTGCTTCAAAACTATGCCCCAGGCCCAGGGGTTCATCAAATGGAGGAAAAGTATTTGGTACGCCGTTTGACATACCCGCAGCCACCCCACCAATAACAGACCTGCTCAAATTATTCAAGGGCCGTTGAAGCTGCGTACTGCTGACTCCGATACTCGCAGTGGAAATTTGTCGTACCATCATACTTCGTGGATTTTTTGCACCAAACCGTTCCTTGAGCATACGGGCCCACATCCTTCGGGATGCCCGATGAAAAGCAATCTCTTTATATATTTCCATGCTTCCGCCAAAACCGTTAAATGTAAAACGGGGAGCAAAAGAATCGATATCCTTGCCGGCATCTATCCCTTGCTGGAGATAAGCAGCGCCGATTACCAGGCTAAACGCAAGATCCTGCTCCCTGGTTATTCCGGCTTCACGCATATGATAACCGCCGATACTTGTAATGTTAAATTTCGGCATGTTTTCATTACAGAATACCAGGGTGTCCCGAAAGAGCCGTAATGCTGGTGCCGGTGGAAAAATATAAGTTCCCCGACCAACATATTCTTTAAGAATATCATTTTGAGGAGTACCCCTGAGCTTTTTATGGGGGATTCCCCGTTGTTCGGCAAGGGCTGCGTACATGGCAATGATTATAATAGCTGGCGCATTAATGGTAAAGTTGGAAGCAATTTTATCAAGATCAAGGTCACCCGTATAGGGTTCATAAATGATTTCGAAATCTCTTAAAGAGTCGATGGCCACCCCTACCCTGCCGACTTCACCCACAGCATGTTCATCATCCGAATCATATCCGCACTGTGTTGGAAGATCTATTGCCATGTTCGGAGCACCCTTTCGTCCCAGGGCATGCATGTCAATGAGATAATCACGATAATCTGCAGCTGTCCCAAAGCCTGCATATTTTCCTGCGCCGCTGGTCCCCCATTCTAACTTCCCCTCTGCTTTGACTGTTTTATCTGCCATGGCCTGCCATGCTGGCATTGCGTCCTGCCCTGATGTAAAAGGATATTGCCCTGGGAAACCAACCTTTTCATTAAAATCGAACTCACCGAGATCATCCGGCCCATAAAACCGAACCGGACTTTGCTTAAGGCCATATCTTTTCATATTCGGCTCTATTATCTCTTTACCCCATTTTTTCCGGTTTTCCTTAACCTTATCTATTTCCTGGCTCATCTATTCTCCTTTTGTTTGTAAATGAAGTCATAAAAAAATCGGTTTCGTGAAAAAGCATACAACAAGAAAAATAATCAAATTTGCTATTGATTCACGGCTGACATATGGATTTTTAGATAATCAGTACCTGAAGGAAAACCAAATTCATCTAAAAACCCCTAACATTACATGTTTTAAAAAGAAAAAATAATAAGATTGGAGCTTGGATCTTTGATTTTGTGCTGTTTTTTTTAAACTTAAGGGTGCCTGAAAAATTAGAATTTTCGTCTGAGGACAAGGAACACGAAAATTAAAAAGAGCAGCATACATAGGGTATGCGAGCATTTTTTTATTTTCGCAGCTACACCGTAATCTGGCTAAAAGGCAATTTTTTAAGGTACCCTTAATTTATCAGGATATACATATATGTTCAAAAAAATTATTTTTGGATGGGCGGCAGGAAAGAAATAACACTAAAGTAAAACGCCGATGAAATAACACGCCCGAAATAATTATTTGAAAACATATATAAATTTTCAGATAATTTCACGTCGCCCATAGGGAGGAAGGGGTATTATAATATCTGCTGACCGATAACAGAGTGAAATTATTCATATGAAAATCTATAATATTGTTATAACATTAAACTATAATATACTGGAGGTAAAGTATTTTTATTAATCATCTTACACATTTGATGCTTTATAGCTTTTTTGTATTTCCCTGCTCTGAAAATTCAAAAACAACTCTTTATGGTTTTTATAAGAAAATGATGAATTATGAATGATGAATTAAGGAATTCTACTAATTTATAAAATGTCATTAACCGCTATCTCATTTTCAT
>JAUVKE010000283.1 GCA_030592105.1 Desulfobacteraceae bacterium | reverse complement strand
TGAACTTTTTTTTACAAATTGCAGGATCCCCAAAAAAAATACCCTGGGTGAAAAAGGGGGCGGTTTCAAGATGATGATGGAAAAATTGCAGCAGGAACGGCTCTTTACCGCCCTTTGGGCTGTGAGCAAAGCAGAATATGTTCTTGAACAGGTTATAAAAATTTATAGAGAAAA
Organism: Desulfobacteraceae bacterium; assembly: GCA_030592105.1. Next base: position 3,771 of record JAUVKE010000283.1, on the reverse strand, counting down.
ATCTGGTGCAGGAAAATCGATCCCAAAATCCCAGGCAAACCAGTTTGCTATAGTGGAGATGGCCACAGATATAAAACTCGGCAGAACATTTGTAGATAAGTTAATTGTGGAGCATATTGCGAAAAAAAATATCATTGACCAGACCTCCATGGCTAAATTTTGGGCAACGGAGATGATCCGCCGTGTAACAAACAAATCTCTTGATATTTGTGGAGAAGCAGCCATGTTGGAATCATGTCCCATGGCACGACACTGGAGAGATATAAGATCATGGTCAATATTTGCAGGAACCAATGAAATCATGAGAACAATAGTCTCAAAAGCCATGGGGCTTTAGTGCCTTACTCCTGAAATTCGTGTTTTTTCTGGCAGAAAATCTAAAAGACAATCACGAAATAGAATAACATTCAGATTTTCGTGTTTTCGTACTTTCGTGTTTTCGTGATAATTTTTTTTGGTTCCGGCTATGCCGGGTTAGTTTTATAAGAAAATGATGAATTTAAGGAATTCTACTAATTTATAAAAGGATGATATTTTTGATATGTGACAGTTGGTGAAACGATTTGGAGTTTGAACTCAAATACTGATAACTATTAAACCTAAAAGGTGTCAAAATGAAATTAAAAGGAAAAGTTGCTATTGTTACAGCTTCGGCTGGAGCAGGTATTGGTCGGGCTGCGGTGAGAGCTTTGGCAGATGAAGGTGCCAATATAGTGGTTTCAGATATTCATGAGGAAAGAACAATGGGTTTAGCTGCTGAAATCAAAGCTAAAACCGGCCTGGAAACATTGGGCGTTGTATGCGATGTTTCCAAGCAGGATCAGATCAGTAATCTCATTAACAAAACTTTAGAAAAATTCGGTAAAATAGATGTCCTGGTGAATAATGCGGCAAGGGAAATTTTGGCTCAGATTAAAGATATGACCAATGAACAATGGGATACAGTAATGGATGTGGCCCTCAAAGGGACATTCCAGTGCTGCCGAGCTGTATTGCCCACAATGATAGAACAAAAAAGCGGCAGTATCATAAATATTTCATCTGTTGCGGGCTGGATCGCATCTGATCATGGCGAATCCCATTACTGCGCAGCCAAGGCAGGAGTTATGGCTTTTACCAGGTGTCTGGCACAAGAGGTTTCAAAGTATGGGATCAGGGCAAATACCATAGCCCCGGGCCTTATTATGAATGATTTTTTAAAACGGATATATCCTGCTGAATTTTTTGAAGAGACCGTAAAAAAAATACCCGTGGGAAGGGCTGGCAAACCTGAAGATATTGCCAACGCAATAGTATTTCTGGCCTCGGATGATTCCAGTTATATGGTTGGAGAAACAATGAGTGTATGCGGCGGATTTTATATGAAATAATTCAGTAACTATTCAGAGTCGCTGATTTAAGACACGCAACAGGTATGATCTGATTAAAATATTAAAATTGTTTAGACGTATTAGTGAGCGTTAAAAAAGAACCCATCAGATTATGCGTGAATTTTACATGATTTAATCAGATTATACCTGTTGCTTACATATTTTTAAACGGAGGGTCCATATTGAAGTTAAAGGATAAAGTTGCTGTAATAACAGGTTCCAGCAGGGGTATGGGAAGACTGGTTGCCCTTGAAATGGTAAAAGAAGGGGCTAAACTGGTCATAAACGGCACAACTCCTGAATATGTTGACGGGGTTGTAAAAGAGATTACAGATTCGGGCGGGGCCGCTGTTGCCTGTTATGAATCTGTGGCCACCATGGCTGGAGGAAAAAAAATTGTAGATACAGCAGTGGAACATTATGGAAAAATAGATATCCTTGTTAATAACGCAGCTATTACAAGGGATGGCTTAATGATTAAAATCACCGAAGATGACTGGGATTCGGTTATTGCTGTGGACTTAAAGGGTGTATTTACCTGCACAAAGGCTGCCATGGAGCATATGATTAAGCAGGAACACGGAAGAATAATAAATGTTGTTTCAGCATCGGGAAGGGGGGGCAATATCGGGCAGGCAAATTACAGCGCGGCCAAAGCCGGAGTAATTGCTCTTACCCAAACATGTGCAAAGGAATTGGGAAGGTACAATATTACAGTAAATGCAATAGGTCCATCCCATAAGACCCGAATGTATGACGGAATACCCGATAAAGTGCTGAAAAAAATAACAGCTGCAAGGGCACTGGGGAGATTGTCAGAGCCTGAAGAGATTCCACCGGCTTTTATATTCCTTGCATCAGATGAAGCAAGTTATATTACAGCTCAGATAATTGGTGTTGATGGAGGGCTTTCCCTTTAAATTCCATAAAACATGATATCTTTTTCTTCTGAAAAAAATATCATGTTCATTCTATTTAAGGAAAAACCTGCATTCTATATATTAATTAAAAACCGTTGATATCTTAAAATCTACTATCTCCATAATCCTTTTATATACATCCTCAAAGTCCTCACCACTATTTTGAAAATAATGTATCGACTCATGATTGTTTAATCTGTGGATCCCCCCTCCCCTTTCCAGAAGCTCCATGTGAATATATGCTTCATTTCCTGCCAGGGGATTAAATTTTTCAGGGTCGACAAAAATATCAAAACACCCTGGCTTAGTGGCCACATTCCATACAGTTTTAGGTTCTTTACATGCATCAAAGGCAAATTTGAGCCTGCTGTGATGATGTTTTTTTAAAAATTCAATCCTGGCGTTTACTTCGGCAATGTTCATACCATGGGCTGGGAGGGCCATGGATATATTTTCAAGCCTGCTCAGCTTATCCAGGGTTCTTAAATATTCCACCAGATCATTGGGATGGGGAGTAATGGGATATAAAATTACATCCCCTGAAATAAGAAGCCTGTTTTCATCTTCATCAGAACCGACAACAAGAGATATGGATCCAGGAGAATGCCCTGGAGTATGCTTGACTGCAATAAAATCACTGGTAATCCCGTCAACGCACAAAGGCCCTTCATCAAAAAGAGGATAATCCACCTTTACAAATAAATCATCAGATTCTTTTTTTATACAGGCAGTATATTCAGGCGTAGCATACACAGGAACAGGCATCCCCATTGCCGAATATCTCGGACGACCCTCAAAAACCATTCTGGCCAATCCCCAGGGATTAATTATCCTGTCAGTATCCATAATATGCGCCAGAACCTTGGCATTGCTCTTTTTTACTATGGATCCACCCATGAGGAAATGATCAAGATGCCCATGGGTAATAATCAAATGCTCCATATCTTTTAAGGAATAACCGGCTGCATTAAGACCGGATATCAGCTCCATCTCACTGAGATTATCAGGCAAATCTTTAATATCAGAGGGTATTTTCTGATTTCTCCAATAGTAAAAAATTTTTTTAGCCAGATGTGTGGGCAAGCCTGTATCAACGAGGGTTAGGGCTTTATCCTCTATTACATACAAATTAGTCGGTCCCGGCCCTATAAAATCAGGGCAAAAAGTTGTTATCTGAGTAACCTTTCGACCCTTGGATAAAGTGTACTGTTTAACACTTCCGCTTCCCAGGCCCGGTTTAGCTGGCATTATAAGTTTTTCTTCCATATTAGTTTGTCCTGATTCAGCGTTAATTAAAGGTACAATTTATGTAATTATTCGTCCAGGGTCAGTTCATCCGGCCATTCTCTGTGATAGCCGTCGGCAGGGCCTTTTTTACACGCATCAATCACAATTCTGTTATCTTCAATTATAAAGTCACGCTGGGGGTCAACATTATTAAAGAGTTTCCATAGAATCAGTGAATTGTCGTGTAAATCAAT
>JAUVKE010000398.1 GCA_030592105.1 Desulfobacteraceae bacterium | reverse complement strand
GGATTATTTTATTGTTAACGGGCAGAAAACCTGGACAAGTATGGCAGATTATGCAGATTGGATTTTTATGCTTGTGAGAACTGATCCTGATGTAAAAAAGCATGCAGGTATAACTTTTTTACTTATTGATCTCAAAACTCCTGGCATTACTATTCGTCCCATTGAGGAAATAACAGACCATACAGCATTTTCAGAAGTCTTTTTTGACGATGTCAAAGTCCCTGTGGAAAATGTAGTCGGTGAAGTTAACGATGGATGGAGAGTGGCCGGTGCGTTACTGGAACATGAGAGGCTTAATGCGTTTCCTGTAGGTGATCTTCTCTATGCAGTTGAGATAACAAAAAAAAATGCCAGAAATATTTCAGTTAATGGGCAGCCAATAATTAAAGATAAAGCTTTTCAACAGAAACTGGCAGAAATTGAAATTGACTGCAAATCGTTTTATTATACATTTTTACGTATGTTGTCCAAGCTTAAAACAGGTTCGCAGCCCGGCCCTGAAGCTTCATTATTAAAGGTTTACGGCGCTGAACTTTATCAGCGGGTTATGGACTTGAATATTCAGGTTATGGGACCATACGGACAATCATGGTATAATATCGACGAACTGGGCAATAGTGTTCATGAAGTATCAAAGGGTTGGGTAAATTGCAGGAGCCTTACCATCTGGGGAGGTTCTTCTGAAATTCAGCGGACTATAATAGCAAACCGTGTATTACGATTACCCAGGAAATAGTATTGAATAGTATGTGAAAATACTGAGATATGGGTTGTGAGCAATGCAAAATAAATTGCAGATTCTATTTCTCATATTTTTTTTGTTTAATTATGCCCGACAGGGCATGGATTTTATTATTATAATAATTCAAAAAAACATCAGGAGGAAAAATGGATTTACATTTAGCAGGTAAAACAGTTATTGTTACAGGTGGTGGTTCAAATATAGGTCGTGCAATCTGTCATGATTTTGCGAAAGAGAATGTTAAGCTTGCAATTGCAGAGCTTGATGATGCTCAAGGCCAGAAAGTAGCAGAACAGGCCAAAGCTCTTGGTGGTGAAGTTATGTTTGTTAAAACAGACATCACAAAAAATGATCAGGTTGAGGCAATGGTTAAAGCTGTTAATGATAAATTTGGCACTGTTGATGTTCTTGTTAATAATGTTGGATGGAATATTGATGATATGTTTATGAAAGAGACCAGGGAAAAATGGGAAAAGATTATTGCCATTAATTTCTGGGGAATGCTTAATTGCACAAGAGCTGTCATGGATCAGATGATTGCAGCAAAAAAAGGAGTTATTGTTAATATCGGTTCAGATGCAGGAAGAATGGGCGAATTCAGAGAGGTTGTATATTCAGGATGTAAAGGTGGAGTTATCGCTTTTACAAAAGCACTGGCGAGAGAAGTAGGGAAAAATGGAATACGTTTAAACGTGGTTTGTCCTGGATTAACCATTCCTGAATCTGATGATGATGTTGGGGATAACAGTCTCTGGACTGGAGAGATGCTGAAAATTTTTACTCCTGAAGCATTAGAAAAAGCAGCAAAAGGATATCCTCTTCGCAAGGTAGGAAAACCGAGTGAAGTTTCTAAGGCTGTTATTTTTATGGCATCAGAGTGTGCAAGCCATATTACAGGTCAGACATTAAGTGTTAGTGGTGGATATACAATGGTATAGTCTTTTTGGATTTTGTTGAAATATGGCTGGATTTTTTACTGAATTCGGTCATATTTATTTAAAACAGCTGGATAGTTACAAATCCTGTATTATTAATAAAATTTTATTTTGCATCAGTTTTGTGCTGTAGAGCTTTTTATATGTTTGCCAGTATTATATAACTCTTGCTTGTTATGTATAATCGGTTTCCCATCCTTAATTTGGTCCCCGTTTTATTGTTTTTATTCTTTTTATTTTCCCAGTATATTCAGAAAGGACAGATTATGGCAGAAAAAAAATATAGTGCCATTTTATTGGAAAAAAATAAGCAGGTAACGACAATTATCTTGAATAGACCAGAAAAGTTCAATGCCATTTCCCCAGAATTGATAGTAGATATGCTTGATGCCCTTCAGGTGATAGAAGACGATTCAGAGACAAGGGCTGTGTTAATAACCGGTGCTGGAAAGGCTTTTTGCGCTGGCGGTGATGTTCAGGAGGATCTTGTCCCTGTTTCTAAAATGAATCCTGCCCAGTGGAGAAAATATATAAAAAACTTTGGCAATATGGTAAGAAGACTTCATGCTCTCCCTAAGCCGGTAATAGCAGGAATCAACGGAGTTACTGTTGGAGGGGGCTGTGGTATAGCCATGTCGTGTGATATTCGTATCTCTTCAGATACAGCGAGGTTTGGATATGGCTATATACAGATGGGTATATTATCAGATATGGGAGGTCATTATCTTCTTCCCAGGCTTGTAGGTTCTGGTGCAGCTAAGCTCTTTGCGTTCACCGGAGATATTATTGATGCTGCTGAAGCTTTCAGAATTGGCCTTATAGACAGACTGATTCCTGAAAATGATTTTAAGCATGAAACCGATGCTTTAGTACAAAAAATAGCAAATGGCCCTACTTCAGCAATTATATTAATTAAAGAGGCTATGCGCAGATCGAGTGAGATGGACATTGACACATCCCTTGATTATGCGGCAAATTTGCAAAGTGCTTTGTTAGACAGCAAGGATTTTGTGGAGGGCTATACTGCGTTTTTAGAAAAAAGAAAACCGGTTTTTATCGGTAAATAATGTTTTTCTGAAATTAAAATTTC
>JAUVKE010000160.1 GCA_030592105.1 Desulfobacteraceae bacterium | reverse complement strand
GGCTGAGGCGCTCCTCAGGTGGCATCATCCCACGCGGGGCATGGTCAGCCCCATGGAATTTATCTATTTGGCGGAAGAAGCAGGCCTTATTAATAAAATTGGCGCCTGGGTGCTCAAAGAGTCAGCACAAAGAGCATCTCAATGGAGCAAGGCGTTTGAAAATAATTTTCAGGTCAGTATAAATGTGTCACCTGTTCAATTTAAAATGGATACGCATCTTTTTATATTAGAATGGCAAACATTTTTGCATGAACTCGATATTTCCGGGGAGAAGATAATTATTGAAATTAGTGAAGAATTGCTGCTGAATGCAGATCCTGAAGTTATTGATAAATTTTTCTGGCTTCGGGATGCAGGTATACAGGTGGCCATTGATGATTTTGGTGCGGGCTATTCGGCACTCTCATATCTAAGGAAGTTTGATATTGATTACCTTAAAATCGATAAGAGATTTGTGAATAATCTTGAATGTAATAAGAATGACCTGATTCTATGTAAGGCAATTATTGTGATGGCCCATACTCTGGAGTTAAAAGTTATTGCAGAGGGGGTAGAAACAGAGGGACAGAAAAAGATTTTGATGGATGCGGGTTGCGATTTTGCTCAGGGGTACCTGTTTTCCAGGCCTGTACCATTTTATGAATTAGAAAGGGCTTTAAATTACCATGGAATGTGAACAGGTTTTTTTGTAACTATTCAGCGAATATGCACGGCAACAGGTATAATCTGATTAAACCATGAAAAACTCACAGATAAGAGGTCGTAAAGAAAGACTCGGTTAAAAATATAAATTTGCGTAATAGTATGCCAAAAAATGACGTCAATAAGTTTCAGCTCTGATGGATTCTTTCTTAACGCTCTCTAATCCGTTCAAACAATTTCAAAGTTTTAATCAGATCATACCTGCTGCCTATCTTAAATCAGAGACGCTGAATAGTTACATAAGATTTTATAATAATCCCTCAAAGTTTTCTTGTTTTTTATGACAGGGTTTCAGGAGTAAGGTACTAAAGTAAGGGGGACAGGTCTTGTCACATTGACGCAACAATAAATATCAGGGGTACCATGCCATGATAAGTATGTTGGGGAAAAGCAGAATAACAATAACTCAAAAACTGGGTGAAAGCCTGGCCGCAGAGGTGTTCTTAGCCAAAGATGAAGCTAGGGCAAAACCTGTTGTTGTAAAAAAAATACGTCCTGAATTTGTTTCAGAGGATATTGTCGAACATATTGAGCACCAGCGGGCATATCTTTTAAAGTTAAATATCAGACAAATGATTGTGCCTGAACTGTACTTCGATAATTATGGATCGCTGCTCCTGATATCTCCCTTTTTTAATGGCCGGGTTCTTTCTAAATGGCTGGAAGAACGTAAAAAAATTGATACAGTTACACTGCTTGAAATTGGTATTGCACTGGCAGATTGTCTGGCGGTTCGCCACGGGGCAGCATTGATTCATAAAGGGGTTAAACCTGCCAATATTTTGATTCAGAATAATCCTGTTCGCATTCGACTGATTGATGATATAAGAATTTCTGCCAGCAGCCAGTTCAGCAGGTTTGCTCAGGATAATCAATACAGGCGAGGGACTTTGCCTTATCTTGCCCCTGAACAGACAGGGAGAATTCGGTTTTATGCGGATTACTCTAGTGATCTGTATGCACTGGGTATAATTTTATATGAGTGCGCAACAGGGAAGCCTCCTTTTTTGTCTGATGATCCTCTAAGTGTTATTCATTCTCACCTTGCAAAAGTCCCTGCGCCTGTATCAGAATTTAACCCGGATTTCCCGGAAATTATCAGCGATATTATTGCAGTTTTACTGGAGAAAGCCCCGGAAAGACGATACCATAGTGCAAAAGGCCTAAAAGCCGATCTGCAAACCTGCCTGTATTTACAGCAAAAAACAGAAAAAGATACTTTAGTACCGAAAGTTTCTGCTTTTGTTTTAAAACAAAAAGATTTTTGCTGTCAGATCTCCATCCCTTCAATAATGGTGGGGCGGGAGCAACAGAAAAACAGGCTTTTGGATGAATACCAACGCGTATGTACCGGTAAATTAGGCATAGCTACGATTTCCGGTTTATCAGGCATGGGTAAAACCCGTTTGATTCAGGAACTTGAACGGCCCATTGTCTGGCAAGGGGGGTATTACACTTCCGGCAAGTTTAATCAGTATAACAAACACCTCCCCTACGCAACACTGGTAGAGTCTTTTGGCCGATTAATACGTCAGCTTTTAACAGAAGATGTTAAAAGAATAAAGTACTGGCGAAAACAGATACTTGATGCAACAGGTGAAAATGGCCGGCTTCTGGTGGATCTGCTGCCGGAACTTGTGCATTTAATTGGTGAGCAGCCGGATGTCCCCCCCCTTCCACCGGTGGAAGCAAAAAATCGTTTTAATAATTTGTCCTGTCAGTTTATTGCCTCTTTTGCTTCTGCCCAACATCCCCTGGTATTATTTATGGATGATATGCAATGGTGTGATAGTGCAACCTTTGATCTGCTGGATCTGATTATTGCCCGTCCCCTGGACTTTCCCTATCTCTTTATTATCGGAGCTTATCGTAGTAATGAGGTGGATGAAGATTGTCGGGTTGTTCAAATGGAAAACAGTATTAAAGCCTCTTTTTTGCCCCTGGTTAAACTCCATATTGATTCCCTGGATCAGGATTCAGTCAATGAGATGATTGCGTTTATTTTAAATACCAGCAAATCACGCACCAGGGGATTGACGGATATCATATATCCGGTTTCTGCGGGAAACCCTTTGTTTGTTAATGAAAGTTTGCGCTGGCTGCACAACAATAACCGGCTGTTTTTTTCTGCAGAGGGGGACTGGGTCTGGGATGCTTATGATTTAGCCGGTCTCCAGCTTCCGTCCAGCGCCAAAGCGCTGTTTTATGATAAATTAAAGCAGTTTCCGGTTAATGGAACAAATCTCCTTTCCATTGCAGCCATGTTAGGCACACGTTTTGAGGCGAAAGATCTGGCCCTGGCTGCACAGATATCTCTTCAAAAGCTCCATGCATTGTTTCATGACATGTTTGTCTGGCGTATTTTGGTGCAGGACAAATCGACCATCTCTTTTTTTCACGATCAGATACAGGCAGCAGCAGCCGCTTTTTTAAATGATGAGCAAAAGAGGGCGTGCCACAGGAAAATTGCCCGGGTTTTTATTGATCAGCTGCAGGAAAAGGAGAATCAGAAAGGTAACACCGAGGCATCCTCTGGCCGGCTGTTTTCCATTGTGGAGCATCTTAGTGCAGGTCACAGGGCTGATGCAGGTGAGGCTGAGTTATATGAAGAAGCAAAATTTAATTTTCGTGCCGGGATGGCTGCCATGGATGCTTTGGCTTTGAACGCCTGCGACCACTATCTCAGCCAAAGTGCAAAACTGTTTCCTGACAGTATGTGGCAGGACGATTATGATTTTATGTTTATTCTTTATAAAAAACTTGCCCGGGCGTCACTGGTAAATGGTGATCAAAAACGGTCTAAGAAGATAGTGGACATAGCACTGGAGCATGCGCAAAGTAATCTGGACCGGGCTGAATGTTTGTATGAACAGACAGTTGCCTATGCATCCATGGGTGATCTGTCTGGTAGTATCGAGTCGGGACGCCGGGCACTGGAGCTGATCGGTGAAAACCTCCCTGTATCTGAAAATGAAATAAAGATGGAGTTGTCTCATCTTGTTGAAGAGCTCCATGGGAATAATCGTAATATTTACCAGGAGGTTTTTGCAGCCCCTCTTATTAATGATCGGCGTGTAGCTCTGGAACTCCATTTATATGCTGAAATATTTTCGTCCTGTTATGCATCGGGACAGGTTTTAATGCTTACTCTATTGGCTTTGATTATAATAAAAAAGGCTTCGGAAAAAGGGGTGGGGGATTTCACTGTTTTTGCAATGTCTGTAACTGGTTTGTATTTTTCCATGCAGGAAAACTACCAGCTTGCGAATTGTTATGAAGATACCATGTTAAAGATGACTGAGCGTTTTCCGGATACTTTTGGTTCAGTTAGAGCCTTGGCATCCGCAAATTGGTTTTTATCTCATTCAAGAAGTTCAGTTTTTGATTTACTCTTATTTTGTCAGAAAACAATGGACAGCGGTATAAAGTGCGGTGAACTTCAGTATGCCGGCCTGGCAAATTGTGCATTGCTCTGGTTTAAATTTGTTCAGGGAAAAAACTTACATGATTTAAGATCTGAAATTAATGACCTTGTGAGTTTCAGCCAAAAAAACAATTTGTCATTATCTTTTGGAATCGGAGAGACACTGCAGATGAGCCTGGAGGGTTTATTGCCCCAGGGCCCAACCCTTTTTGATAAATCCGGTATTTTAGCCAGGTTAAATTCCTGGAAAAAAGAAAAACATACAGCTTCTTTGGGCTGCTATTTTACTTTTCAGGGAATTGTCGCTTTTTATACTGGAAATTATTTTCAGGCAGAGCAATTTTTGGATGAGGGAGAAATTTATCTTACCGGTATCACAAACACAATTGTTTTTCGTCTCTGGTATCTGTTTCAATATCTTACCGGGTTGCAAACCGGTAAGAAAATCAATATTGATGAGTATCTGAAAAAAGTTACAAATTGGGCTGCCCAGGGTCCCATATTAAAGCCTTATCTTGGCCTGATGCATGCAGAAGCTGCGGCCTTGCAAAATGATTTAAAGCAGACCAGGATTGCTTATTTAGATGCCATAGATCTTGCCCACAAGGAAGAATACCTGTTTTTGGAAGCCTTTTTGAATGAGCGATTAGGGAATTATCTGGAAAAAGAAAATCATTTTTCAGCTGTACATTATCGAAATACTGCCATTTTGCTGTATCAGGAGTGTGGTGCACTAAATAAGGTGGTGCAGATAGATAAGCCCGGCTTGTTGCGGTCAGGCAAAGTCTTGTTCAAAAAAGAACAAAAAACAAAGACTGATCAGGGGCAGACATTAGATAAAACATTCGACTATAGTTACCTCCTTAATTCGGTAAAAGTCATTACAGGTGAACTCGATTTTAATAAACTTCTCAAAATAATTATGGAATCTGTTATGGCAAGGCTGGGGGGTAAAACAGGCTATTTGCTGATTGCTGAAAAAGAGAGTTTAGTCCCTTATGTGTCGGGTATTAAAGAAGAAGAGATTATTTTGAAAATTAAGGGGGACCCGGAATTTTTCACCAGTAAATTAAGCATGGGAATTGCCCGTTATGTGTTTCGTACAAAGAAAATGCTCCTTTTAAATGATGCGGGTGCAGATGGAAATTTTATTTCAGATGAAGTTGTGCAAAAAGAAAATTTACGTTCTGTGCTTTGTCTTCCTCTTATAATGCAAAAACAGGCTTTGGGTGTGTTGTATATAGAAAACAGTTTGATAAAATCTGTTTTTTCCGATGAACAGGTGGCGCTCACCGGCCTGTTAACAGCGCAGGCTGCCGTTGCCATAAAAAATGCCGGGCTCATGGAGGAAATGAAGAAGGCGGAATGTGAACTGATCAAATACCGTAATCATCTGGAAACCCTTGTAAAAGAGCGGACAAGAGATATTGACAAGGTAAATGAAGAACTTAAAACTTTTGCCTATGCAGTTTCCCATGATTTAAAAGCCCCATTGCGTGGAATTATGCAGTTGTCCAGCTGGCTGACTGATGATTATAACGACCAGATAGATAAAGATGGTTGTGAGTTTCTTGATTTGATCCAAAAACGTGCAAGGCAGATGTATGATATGATTGAGGGGATTTTGCAATATTCCAGGGTTGGGCGTATTAAAGAGCTTTCTGTGCCGGTGGATTTAAACAGACTGATTAAGGAGGCGGCTGACCTGGTTGTTATTCCGGAATTTATTACATTTAAGATTAAGGGTATTTTGCCGGTTATTAAGTGTGAAGAGACTTTACTTTTTCAGATATTTCAAAATTTTATTGATAATGCTGTAAAATATATGGATAAAGAAAAAGGAGAGATCAATGTCAGCTTTATTGAAAAGGAGGCTGTATGGCAATTTTGTGTTGCAGATAATGGCCCTGGAATAGAGGAAAAGTATCAGAAAAAGGTGTTTAAAATGTTTCAAACCTTAAAACCGAAGGATGAAACCGACAGCACAGGAATAGGTCTTGCCCTTGTACAAAAAATAATTAACAAGTGGGGCGGGGAGATATGCCTGGAATCTGCAGCAGGTGAGGGGAGCAGATTTTTTTTTACAATACCTAAGGATCGGAAATGAAATTACTTGAACGAAATTGTTTGTCTTTTGGTCCATCTACTGCGTTACATCAAAGGCCGAATACATCAAGTATTCAACCTTTAATGCGCCTTGTATATGAATCAAAATCC
>JAUVKE010000217.1 GCA_030592105.1 Desulfobacteraceae bacterium | reverse complement strand
GTGGATGGGATTATATTGACGGCAAATATACACCCAAAGATGACTGTCCCATAAATCTTTCCGGTGGTTTAAAAGCAAAAGGACATCCAGTAGGAGCTACAGGCGCATCAATGCATGCACTTGCATACAAACAGCTTGTTGGGGAGCCTATAGGTCTGGCTCCTGAAAGAGGAACTCCTGAAATAGGGGTTGTCTTTAATGTGGGTGGTTCTGCCGCAACGAATTGTGTTACAACCTTAAAAAGAATAAAATAACTGATTATAGATTCAAAATACTTGATCAATGTTCGGTTAAAATCTTGTATAAGGGATATTCCCTTGCAATTTCTCAACCGAACATTATTAAAAATACTTAGGAATATTATGATAGTAGATGGTAAACACCTTAGACCGATCTGGCTGGCCAATGATTCCGGAATCGTTAAAATAATTGATCAAAGACTTTTACCCCACGAGTTTGTCATTACTGATTTAAAAACCGTTGACGATACTATTAAAGCAATTAAAGAGATGTATGTTCGTGGTGCACCACTTATCGGTGCGACCGCTGCTTATGGAGTCTATCTTGCCGTTTTGAATTCACAGGGAGAGACCGGCCAGAATGAATATATTTTAAATGAATGCAGCCGGTTAAAAGCTGCAAGACCTACGGCGGTAAATCTTGCATGGGCTGTTGACAGGATGCTTCTTCTATTATCAGATATTATAAATATTGATGCAAAATTAAATGCTGCACAAAAAGAAGCCGCAGCAATTACTGATGAGGAGGCCGAAAACTGTAGAAAAATAGGTGAATACGGTTTATCTTTGATTCAGGAAATCAGTTTGAAAAAAAAGGGGGACAGAGTAAATATTCTGACTCATTGTAACGCCGGCTGGCTGGCGTGTGTTGATTACGGAACGGCAACGGCTCCGATTTATGCAGCTTTTGATAAAGGGATTGATGTACACGTTTGGGTGGACGAGACCAGACCTTTGAATCAAGGGGCAAGACTTACGGCCTGGGAACTAGGAAAACACGGGGTAAACCATACTGTGATAACTGATAATGCTGGAGGGCATATTATGCAGCATGGAATGGTTGATATTGTCCTGGTTGGTACGGACAGGACAACGCATACCGGAGATGTAGCAAACAAAATTGGAACATATCTTAAAGCACTTGCTGCATGGGATAATGGGATTCCTTTTTATGTGGCCCTGCCATCAAGTACTTTTGACTGGAAATGTGAAAACGGGGTTTCCGGCATTACAATTGAAGAACGGGATCCGGATGAAATACGATATGTTTATGGCAGGAATAATAACAAAACAATAAAAGTTCTTGTTCCGCCGGAGGAGAGTCCTGCAGCAAATTACGCTTTTGATGTGACCCCTGCAAGGCTTATAACCGGTTTTATTACTGAAAGAGGAATTTGCAAGGCGAGCGAACAGGATATTAAAACATTATTTCCTGAAAAAGGCTAAAGTATAAACAAGAGCTTATACATCAAAAGATAAAGAGTCATGCCCTTAGATTGCCTGTAAAAGTTCCGAAATAACCAAGAAAATTTTAAAAAATCTCAATGTGCTGTTTTCCTTAAAATTTGTGAAACAAAACTCTCCCAATATTCTTTTAATCAATCCGTGGATACATGATTTTGCTGCTTACGATTTCTGGGCAAAACCCATCGGTCTTTTATACCTCGCTGCAATATTAAAAGAATACGGTTTTTCGATTTTTTATATAGATTGCCTTGACAGATTTCATCCTGAAATGCCTGTGACAAATCCCCGTTTAAGATATGGACGGGGGCCGTACCTTAAAACACAAATTCAAAAACCTCCCCCTTTTTCTGACATACCAAGAAAATTTTCCAGATACGGCATTAAAAAAGAATGGTTTAAAAACGATCTCAAAGCAATACCAAAACCTGATCTTGTTTTGATTACATCCATGATGATCTACTGGTATCCTGGAATTCAGGAAACCATCCGTAAAATAAAAGAAATTTATCCGGATGTTCCAATTGTACTGGGTGGAGTTTATGCTACTCTATGCGAAAAACATGCAGTTAAATATTCAGGAGCAGATCATGTAATAACAGGAATGGGAGAGGAACATATATTAAAACTTGTCGAAGATTATACAGGTTTCTCTTCAAATATTTTTTCCGGGTTTGACTCAAAAAATCCTGATACATATCCTTTTCCCGTGTTTGAACTGCAAAACAGAATAAATTATGTGCCTCTTCTAACTTCCAGAGGATGTCCTTTTTCATGTGCTTATTGCGCATCATCATTTCTAATGCCTGTGCGCAGCCTGCGCAGCGCTGAATCAGTTATGGAAGAGATAGAATACTGGCACAAAAAACATAATGTATCAGATTTTGTGATTTATGATGATGAGTTTCTTGTAGATGCACAACAACATGCAATTCCCATTCTCAAAGGTATAATTAATACCGGATATAAGCTTCGTTTCCATACTCCCAATGCTGTCCATATCAGAAAAATCTCAAACGAGACAGCATCCTTAATGTATAAAGCAGGTTTTAAAACTCTTAGAATGGGGCTTGAAACAGGGATTTTTGAAAACAGAGCTGAAATCGACAGCAAAGTGACAGGTGAAGAATTTAAAAACGCTGTTAAATGTTTAGCAGATGCCGGCTTTGATAACCACCAGATAGGAGCGTATCTGCTTGCAGGTCTGCCAGGACAGCCGATGGAATCTGTTGCCTCTTCAATTCAAACGGTTATAAACTATAACATAACACCTATAATCGCTTATTATACGCCGATCCCACATACCAGATTATGGGACAAAGCCAAAATTTTTTCCAGATATGACCTGGAATCTGATCCAATATTTACTAATAATGCGATATTACCGTGTATGGAAAATAAGTTCGCATGGGAAACAGTTTCGTATCTAAAAAAGATGACAAAACGCTAACTTTTTATATAAGAGGACTGCTTTTTATATGAAAGAATATGGTAATTACTCAGATGCCAGATATCTCTGACAGGCTATCATCATTCTAATTTCTCCGTATGAGTAGTTATCTCCAAGGACATTTTTTACTTCACTGAGAGAGTTATTATGATCTGCAGCAAGTTCTTTTGCAATAACCTGTTGTTTTTCTGGTGAGAGCAGCTTATTGATATCCAATTTCCCATTCTCCACAAAAAAGGCCAAATGACCTTCAATGGTAGATTCTACCAGACCTCGTTCCTGGGCAATTCCGGCAATAGTTAATCCTTTATTAAACAACTTTAAGCTTGTCTCTTTTGTACCTGAATATGAATCATCTTTTTCTGTCAAAAGATTTTTAATCTCCGGCAATACAACCGCGTCTATCTTATATTTTTTGCGATATGCCAAAACCAATCCTACAAGTTCTTCACCATATTTCTCAATGGTTTTTTTACCAACGCCTTTTATTTTTCTTAAATCAATAATATTATCAGGAAGATATACCATAATCTGAATCAATATCCGTTGATGCATAATCTGAAAATGGGCGACATCTTCCACCTTGGCCATGTGGGAACGCCAGTCTTTCAATGTCCGGAACAATTCAGGATGGGCAACATCCGATTCAGTATAGCCAGGAGACTGATGCTTTTTTATTTTTTCAGGGATAAAGTCAATTTCAGCAACTGCGATAGTACGCAGATAACTCAATGGTGTAAATCCTTTTTCACAACAGCGTACTCCTGCTGTTTTTACAGCAAGTTCGCTTTTAAAATTATTCAAGGTATTGTTAATTTTTTTTCGAATTTCGGTATTATCTGTTTCCACATGCAAGCCTGAGACTGACTTTTCGAAAATTTCAATAAGCTTTTTTTGAAACCATCCTGACGCTTTAGTAATTCGTTCCAGAATAACCGAATCTGACTCAGGGAGGCCTCCATCCAAAAAAATTGTGCTTAATTGCCGTTTAAAATTTTCACTGACAACAAAAATATCTTTCACAGCTTTTTTTTCCAGCTGGCGTATATCTTCAATGCCTGAAATCTGAATTACCCTGGCGTTACCTCTTAAAAGTCTGGTCAGATAATTAAAATGGCTGCGCAATAATGAAAAGTCAAAACAGTCGAGCAATAATTGTTGCTGATAACCGATTTTGGCTGTTTGAAGACGATTTTCCGATGGCAGATTCTCAAGAGCCTTTTTGTCAAAGCGCATTATTGCATCATCTGATTTTAGTCCGCTGGATGATATTGGAGAGCTCAGCACTATACCTTCTATTGTTTTACAACGGCTTAAGGCCACATAAACCTGACCATGAGCAAAAGCTGATTCAGCATCAATAACGGCTTTTTCAAAAGTCAATCCCTGGCTCTTATGAATAGTAATAGCCCACGCCAGTTTCAACGGATATTGTCCAAATTTACCGATTACTTCCTCTTTAATCTCTTTATTCTCTTTATTTATTGTATATTTAATATTCTTCCACTCAAGGGGTTCAACCAGAATTTCCTCATTATCACCAGGGCAGATAACACTGATATCTTTTGTTGAAATCCTGGTTATTTTGCCGATTTTACCATTATAATAGAGTTTTTCTGCAGAAGGATCATTACGAATAAACATCACCTGTGCCCCCTCTTTAAGCATAAGAGCGGGCAGAGTAGGATAAATATGTTCAGGAAAATCCCCGAAAATTTCAGCCTTAAAACAATATTCTTTTTTAGTCAGGACTTTAAGTTTGGTCTGATTGATT
>JAUVKE010000511.1 GCA_030592105.1 Desulfobacteraceae bacterium | reverse complement strand
TCAGCTTTGGAAAGCGGCAAATTCGGTAATGAAAAACTCCATGCAGATACGCTTGGAAAAATTGGCTGAATTACAAAAATACCGCAGCCTTACGGAAAATGAGCAATCAGAATTGGACAGTCTCATGGATGAAGCACAGCAGATTATGTTATGTAAGGCAGAAGCACGGCGTATTCTGGCTCAACGCGGTCATATTATTTTCAAATCAGTTAAGCATTAAGATGTCTGTCTCTTCCGAATTACGTAAAAAGCTTGCAGAACGTGATAAAAAGACGATGTCTTTACTGTCTTATTGATGAGAATAACTGCGGTCTTAGAATGCATGTTGACCACATCATATCCGAAGCTGCCGGAGGCAGTACGACCCCTGACAATTTATGTCTGGCCTGTTTTTCCTGCAATGTGTACAAAGGAGCAAAGCAGATGTGGACTGATCCGCTGAAACATTAACGAAAAATTACTAAAAAAGGTTTTTTTATACTATGAAATTCTATGAAAAAATGGATCCGATTGAACGTGAAATAATGATTCTTGAAGCAGTTCAAGGAAGCGTTTCTATTGAAGGAATGAAAAAAGCTGCGGAGGAGTGCCGCCAAAAAATCCTTACTCTCCGTGAGAAACAACAGGAAAAACGCTTCATTCCTACTTTACAAGCAAAGGTTCAAACAGGTTAGCCAAGGTTGAATAATTTTTACTGTGCCACACTATTTGAATAGCGCGGTGATACCGCCGCAGAAAATCTTCATCATAAAAAGCCGCTATTCTCATCGGCTTATATCCAGCCTGCATCAATAAAAGATCACAAAGTAATCGCGTTGTTCTTCCGTTTCCATCTCTAAAAGGGTGAATAATAATCAATTCACCGTGTATTTTTGAGAGTCTTTCCAAGATTTCTGGCTTTAATAATTCGGGATTAAACGGAGTTAACCTATATAGCCTATAGCAGTTCATCTGAAAAAACCTGCATATTATTAGGGATAAAAGCAGCATGGCAGAAGCGAATATTTTCCGACGAAAGATCAACTAATCGATATTTACCCGCCCATTCGTACACCTCTCCCAAAAAAAATTTGTGCAGATTACAAATATCCTTAACAGTAAAAGTATGATCAGTTGAATATTCTGTTGCTGCCTTTTTATAGGTATTTATAAGGTACTCTGTTTCTACATAATCAAGTTTTTCCTTGATAGTCATTCCAAGCTTGTTTTTAAACACTCCGTGTTTTTCGTCGATCAGAGGATCTTTAACTTTATATTTACTGGATTTAGACATAAAACCAGTATAACAGCATACTAAAATTCTGCAAGCTTTCCTTTAGGAACCTCTGGAAAATGCCAAACGAACTGATTTACGAGAGATTTTTTTTTCGACAGCAAGGCGGCGAAAAATGATGAGATGCAGGGCATCTTGAGCTTTTCGGCAACGCAGCTGTCGGGAAAAAAAATTTGTAAATCACTGATCGTTGCTGTCCCATTAGACTTCAGACCCCTGGGTCCCCATAAATCAGATTCATATTTTTGATAATGTTTGATGAAAGGTGAGAAAGAAATGAATGAACAGACGATAACAGTGACTTTGCCGAATTCGGTCTGTGACCGTATCAGAACGACAGCTCAGGCAACTTCTCTTACTTCAGAGGAAGTTATAAAGCTGTCTGTTATTCTTCTATTACCCGCTTTCGAATCTGATATTCCTCCGAATCTTCGTTTAAGCCTGACAAAACTT
>JAUVKE010000473.1 GCA_030592105.1 Desulfobacteraceae bacterium | reverse complement strand
TTTTATGGAATATATCCTTAAAAATATGCCAAAATGGAACATCTGGTATACAAGCTCTTATGATTTCAGGGAAGCTGGCGGAAATGCAATGCATGAACTGGCATTTACCATGTCTATTCGCGATGAAATAATCAGGGAAATGGAAAAAAGAGGAGTAAGCGCTGATACTGTTGCCCGTCAGCTTAGCCCTGTATTATCATGCGACAGAGATTTTTTTGAAGAAATATGCAAATTAAGAGCAGGAAGAAGAATTTGGGCTAAAACACTTAAAGAGAAGTTTAATACAACTGATCCCAGTGCAATGATGATGAGATTTCATATTGATGTATCCGGAAGCAATTATACACGACAACAACCCCTGGTTAATCTCTCGAGAGGAACATTAGGAACTCTCGCCGCAGTTCTCGGAGGGAGCATGGGAATACAGAACCCATCTTATGACGAAGCATGGGCAATCCCTACTGAAGATGCTGTCAGGCTGGCAATCAGAACGCAACAGGTTATCCGTTACGAATCAGGAGTAACAAAGGTTGCAGATCCCCTTGCTGGCTCATATTATGTGGAATGGCTGACCAGTGAAATTGAAAATAAGACCATGGATATGTATAATACAATAGAGGAGATGGGTGGATGGATCAAAGCGCTCGGAAGTGGATGGGTTGAATCTCAACTCACAGGCGCTCTTCTTGATGTTCAGAAAAAAGTTGAAAATGGTGAAAAGCATGTTATTGGGGTTAACTGCCACACCATTCCCGAAGAAGAGGATTACAAGCCTGAAATTTATGTGCCTGACACAACAGATGTTGATCAATATCTTGCTGAATACAAGGCATTTAAAAAAAACAGAGATCTCCCCAAACTAAAAAAAGTACTGGAAAAGCTTGGAGACATTGCGGAAAACACAACAGACAGTCTCGTCCCTCCTGTATTTGAAGCTCTTGAAGCTGATGCAACGTTCCCTGAAATTATTGGTGTTCTGCGCCTTGCTGACGGGATGGAATATGACTGGGCAGGAGAAAGAGAATATCCATTTTAATACAAGGAGCAGACGTATGAAAAATAAGATAAAAGTTATTACCGGTAAAATCGGACTTGATGATCATTTTAGAGGGATTATCGTTGTGAGTGACATCCTGCGCAAGGCAGGCATGGAGGTCGTCTATTTAGGTGCAGGACAAAGGATTGATGCTGTAATTAATACAATGATTCAGGAGGATGCTGATGCTGTTGGGTTAAGCTTTCAGTGTGGCGGATATCTTCAAATCATGGAAATGTTTATAAAACGTCTTAAGGAATTAAAAATGGCTCATGCCGCAATATTCATAGGGGGAACTATTCATCCCAATGAAATTCCGCAATTGGAAGATCTTGGTATTGATGCTGTTTTTCTTCCTGGGGCAACTGAAGAAGAGATTGCAACCATTGTCACACAAAAAGTGGAAGAAAAAAAAGCAGCAGCATAATAGGAAATTGCAAGAAAAAATACGGGAAAATTCTAACCAGGCATTGATCATAAATATTAATCTAATCATAAAAAAAGGGGACTCCTGCGAGTCCCCTTTTTTTATAGTTAATTTTTTTTTCAACCAAAGAATTAAGCTGCAACCTCTTTTTTAACACTAACCGCTATTTTAAAAAGAACAGTTATAATCAAAAATCCGGTTGCCCAGATTGCCATGGAAATTAAAAGTTCAGGAACAGTGGGGATATATTCAGTTACATGATGCAAAGGAGACGGAACAAACCCGCCGGAAATCATCCCAAGCCCTTTATCTATCCATGTCCCAATAAACAGAACTGCACAGGCAATGCCAAGAATAGTCTCATTGCTCCGTGTTACCGGATTTGCAAGAAGAACTATTGATATAAGCATAAATATTACAGATGCCCACATCCACGGAACTAGTGCGCCATGCCCGTGAAGTCCTACAAATAAATATTTTAAATGGACAATATGCCCTGGAATATTGCTGTAGAAAGCTACAAAGACTTCACATGCAAGAAAAAACACTTTTGCTATAATAGCATATGTAACAATCTTTGCAAGAGTCTGAATAGCTTGCTTGGCAGGGTCAAAATCTGTAACTTTTCTAAGGATAAAACATAAAAGAATTAAAAAAGCAGGTCCTGCTGCAAATGCAGAAGCAAGAAACCTTGGTGCCA
>JAUVKE010000151.1 GCA_030592105.1 Desulfobacteraceae bacterium | reverse complement strand
CCAAGCACAGCATTTTTACCATGGGAACTTGCCTCTGGTTTTAACGTACAAATGGCAAATTATGCTAATGAAACAATGGAGTATATGGAAGAGACCGGCACAACAATTGAAGATTTTTCAAGAGTAACCGTAAAAAATCGTAAAAACGGTGCTTTAAATCCTAATGCCAGATTTCAAAAACCTGTTACGATCGAAGAGGTTATGGCGTCAAGAATAGTGGCAACACCTTTAAGACTGTTTCATTGCTGCCCTCTGGCAGATGGTGCCGCCGCGGTGATACTCTGCAGTAAAGACAAGCTTAAAACAAAAAGCCGCAGCCTTACAGTGGCAACATCGGTTATAACATCCGGGGTATATGGCGAAGGTATGATGATGAGCAGTACCATGGCAAGCCTGAAATATCCTGCCAAAGTCGGTATTGTAGAACTTTCTGCAAACCAGGCATATGAGGCCACAGGGTACGGTCCAGAAGATATGGATGTGGTTCAGGCTTATGACACTATGGCATCTGCTGAGATATGGGATATTGAAAAATTAGGCTTTTGCAAAAAAGGTGAAGCCGCAAAATTATTAAAAGAGGGTGTTTTTAATATTGATGGAAAAATTCCTGTAAATACTGACGGCGGATTAATGTCAAGAGGCCATCCTCTTGGAGCAACAGGTCTTGGCCAGATATGTGAAATAATCAACCAGTTACGGGGCGAAGCAGGTGAAAGACAGGTAAAAGATGCAAAAATCGGTTTGGCACATGCTATGGGAGCCGGTCCTAACAGCTCAGTAACAATTTTGAAAAAGTAGGGGTATTTATGATTAAGGGTATAGACCATATAGGAATTGCAGTAAAAAGTATCGACAAAATGGTATCTTTTCTTCAAAAAACTTTTGATGCAAAAGAGGTTTCACGAACAGATTATGCCAATCTGCAACAAATATCTGCCAAGGTCAATCTTAACGGTGATACTGAGCTTGAATTAATGGAGCCAACCGGACCTGACGGCGCAATAGGAAAGTTTATGGAGAAATCAGGAGCTGGCATTCATCATATTTCCATACGCTGTGATGATATTGAAGCATATTCTGATGAATTAGAGAAAAAAGGGATTAAGGTTGTAGGTAAAATGTTCGAAAGAGAACCCAGGGTCGCATTTATCCACCCAAAAAGCGCCCAGGGGCTTCTAATTGAAATAAAAGAAGTGAAATAATAAGTAAGCGTTCACAGTTTTTTTCAACCGTGAACCGTGAATAATTACAATAATTGTAATAGTCAGCTGTTTTAAATATAGCTGAATAGTTATCAATTCTTTTTATAAAATTAAGGAGCTGTTATGAAGGTTTTGGCAATAAATGGAAGTCACAGGCCCGGCAAAAATACAGCAGACATGCTGAATATGACACTAAAAACAATCGCATCAGAAGGTATTTCAACAGAACTTGTTGAACTCTCAAAGCTTGATATTAAACTGTGTCTTTCATGTAATAAATGTTTAATAAAACCAGAATGTGCAATTAAAGATGACGACATGTCCGGTCTTGCTGAAAAAATGCTTAATGCCGATGCTATTATTTTTGGATCGCCTGTATATTTCAGCAATGTCTCAAGTCTGTTTAAAATATTCATCGATCGTACACGATGGATGCATATGTGTTGCAATATGCTTGATGGAAAAATCGGAGCATCCTTAACTCATGCTGGTTTAAGAAATGGTGGGCAAGAACTGACACAGATGATTTTAGAGCGTTTTATCCAGGGACACGGTATGCATGTAGTCGAAGCAAGAGACCCCGAAAAAGGAGTCTTTAATCTTGGACCGATGGGAACGATGTTTGACTCTATGGAAGGAAATAAAATACAATGGAAAAGAGATGTTTCTAAAGATGAACTTACGGTTATGATGTGTCATTCTCTTGGACGGAATATTTTAAGGTGGATAAAAAAAGATAAGTCGACTGAATAATTACAATATTTTCAACAGTGTACGGTTAGAAAATTGCGTGAAATACGGGATCTCTATTTATTTTGTCCCCCGATGCTGCAAAAACAACAAAACATCCTTTACGTAAGATTTTAACCGGACACTACCGAATATTTTTTGAGGAGTTACAAAAATATGGCAAAAAAATTTTTTGGTGATCTCCAGATAGGAGAAAAAGAAAAAACAGCAGGGAGAACAATCACTGAGGCAGATGTAGTAAATTTTGCAGGACTCTCAGGAGATTTTAATGCAGTGCATATGGATAAAGAATTTGCCAAAAATACATTTTTTGGCAAGCGTATTGCCCATGGTATTCTCGTTTTTGCTGTTGCATCTGGTCTTTTCACACAAAGCCGGATGAATATTTCCATAAAAGAGAATGTTCTGGCTCTGATGGAAATAAACTGGAAATTTTTAAAACCCGTTTTTATTGGAGATACTATTCACCTTGAAGTCGAAATTATGGAAAAAAAGGAGACAAGCAAACCTGACAGAGGTGTTGTCATAAAGAGAAGAACCGTAGTTAATCAAAACGGTGACGTGGTTCAACAAGGTGATGTAGCTTTAATGGTAAGACGTAAAGTTTAATATATGGAGGTATAAACATGGATTTAACAAATAGAGTTGCTATAGTAACTGGTGCAGGGTTAGGGCTTGGCAGAGAAATATCTAAAAGACTGGCGCAAAATGGTGCAAAAGTTATTGCTAATGATATAATGGAAGATAATGTAAAAAAAACTGTTGAGCAGATAAAATCTGAGGGTAATGAAGCAGAATACGTAATTGCCGATATTTCTAACTGGGATGATGCAAGCAGACTGATTGATAAAACCGTTGAAATCTTCGGTAAAGTGGAAATACTGGTTAATAACGCTGGTATCACACGGGATATGCTTATGCGTGATATGCAGGAATCAGACTGGGACAGAGTTCTGGATATTAATTTAAAAGGGGCTTTTAACTGCTGCAAATTTGCAACACCACATATGGTTAAGCAAAAATACGGAAAAATTGTAAATTTATCATCCCGTGCTCATCTTGGTAACCCTGGCCAGGCAAATTATTCGGCATCCAAAGCTGGTATTATAGGCCTCACAAAATCGATGGCCATGGAATTCGGGCGTTACAATATCAATGTAAATGCTGTAGCTCCTGGAATGGTCAATACAGAAGGGGTCAAAGGACTGGCCAGATATGAAGCAGTTGTAGAAAGAGCATTAAAAATTACTCCTTTAAAAAGGATCGGCGAACCTGAAGATATTGCCAATCTGATTCATTTTCTCGTCAGCGATTATTCGAGTTATATCACTGGCGAAGTTATCCATATTACAGGTGGCCGATATTAAATCGACAGGCTGTTACAAAACAAATAATCTTATTTATTATGTAAACCCGGAGGAATAAAACTTTGAAAGAGTTGCTGCATAATTCGATCTTTTTACCCCAGGAGACAGAAAAATCTAAGGTAATTCCTCTTAAAGAGGCTGTCAGTCGTTTTGTCAAACCGGGGATGATGATACATACATGCCAGACATGTATTCGCTGGACATCTGCAATATATCATGAAATAGCGAGGCAATTCTGGAACCAGAATGCAAATATGACACTTGTCGGAGTCTCCATGAATTTCCCCCAGGCTATCCTTGTTCAAGGAAATATTGTTAATAAACTGATTACTAGTTATTTTGGAGATCCTTATTTTGTTCCGAGCCCGAATCGTGTTTTTCAAAGAGCATATAAAAATGGTAAATTGGAAATAGAGCACTGGTCTATTTATACTGTTACGTTACGAGTACAGGCGGCAGCTATGAATTTGCCGTTTCTTCCTACCAATTCTCTGATTGGCAGCACCATGGAATATGATAATAAGGATGATATTATTGTTATGGATGACCCTGTCAGGAAAGGTGAAAAAATAGCATTAGTAAAAGCTCTGCAGCCCGATTTAACAATCGCTCACGCATGGATGGCAGATTCTGAAGGAAATGCGGTTTTTCTGGCGCCTATGGCCGAAAACGTGCAAGGCGCTCTGGCAAGCAGGGAAGGAGTTCTTCTTACAACAGAAAGAATCGTTTCAACTGAAACACTAAGAAAATATTCACACCTTGTAAGAATTCCGGGAATTTATGTACGAAGTGTTTCAGAAGTTCCATTTGGAGCTCATCCCAGCGGTCTTTCCCAGATTGGACTGGAAGACTTTAACTGGTATAGCGAGGATTATGAATTTGTTGAAGAAGCTCATCAGGCTTGTAAAGAAGAAGAAACATTTCAAAAATGGATAGATAAATGGGTATTTTCGTGCAAAAATCATGATGATTATCTATCGAAATTAGGGCATGATAGAATAAAACGATTGACAGGACAATCAGATCCCAAATCCTGGCAGACAAATTTTTCTGCTGCTGACAAAATAAGTGAAAGCAAAAAATATAACAGCATCGAAATGGCAATGATTGCCATGGCAAGAATTTTAGAAGATAAGGTAAAAAAGTATAAATATACAACTCTTCTTGCTGGTGCAGGGATTGCCAATCTTGCTTCATGGCTGTGCTACTACAAGTTAAAAGAGGATGGACATTCTTTAAATTTAATGGCAGAAATAGGAATGTATGGATATGACCCATGTCCTACTGAACCTATACTTTTTAATACCAGTAACTTTGCAACATGCAAAACCGTGATCGACATTTCGACCATTATGGGTCTTATTGTGGGAGGAATAAACGGAAATTGCATAGGAGCACTGGGTGCGGCGCAGATAGATAAACATGGGAATGTCAATTCAACAAAAGTTGACGAAAAGACTGTGATGGTAGGTTCGGGAGGCGCAAATGATGTTTGCAGTACAGCAAAAGATGTTGTAATTATTATACCTCAAACCAAGGGACGACTCCTTGAAGATGTTCATTATATTACATCACCAGGTAAAAATGTTAGAACAATTATATCAACTCTGGGTGTGTTCGAAAAATTCGATGATGACAAAGAATTTACCTTAACAGGATTTTTTGAATCAAAAGAAAATAATACGGAAAAAATTATTTCTACTTTTAAAAGTACCTCAAGCTGGTCTTTTAAAATTGGGAATAATTTAAAAAAAATCAGCAAACCAACTGAAAATGAGTTGAAAATGCTTCGTTTTTTTGACCCTGAGCGCCACTATCTTGGACCATTGCCAAAAGAAAAAGATAATTAACAGACTCCGGTAAAAATAATATTTTAACCGTAATTTTTTTAACCCTGAGCAATCATAAAAGTTGCCCCACGGTGCTGCTGTCATTCATTGATTCAAATCGTTAATCACTGCACAAAAAAAACAATTCATGCTGTATTTTGATGATCTTCTAAAAAAATACAATATTGCCCTGTTAAAATTTTGTACAATGGTTTAAGCTTCCCGTACTTTCTTTCCTGCAAATTTTCGCAAGGTATTAGATCAACAAAATTTTGAATTTTTGAATATTACCGTAGAACATGCCTTGATACGTTCGTAATAGTTTGAATTAAAGGGCACGATATTTAAAAGTTGGTTGACCGATAAATAGAGCGTTGCATCAATCTTAAGCCGTTTTTCCCTACAAGGACAAAAGAATGACAGCCCTCAATCCAATCATTATGTTTTTGATTCAATCCCAACCGCTCAATCCGGTGCCAATTTTGCCCGTGGCGCTTTCTAACCTCTCTATGGATAAAGATGCTGACACTCTATGTCAAAACCTGAATGGGGCTTTTTTGATTCTGTTAGCTGGAGAGCGGCACCCTGAATTTTCTCAGGCCCAAGCCTTTCTTGACAAACTGGCAACGTTACCCGAATGGGGAAACTGGGCCAGGTTTTATCTGAACGGTGTGCAACTGATTGCCACAGAACTGGCGCAGCGCTGCCGGCAAGACCCGGAACTGAAGGAAAAATTTCAGCAGGTAGAGACAGCTCTGGCTGAAAACCGTAACGATGAAATTGCGATTGCAGAAACAATTTGGTCTGTTCTTTTTCCTGAAGGTACCGGCATTCGCGGCCAGGAAGAAGCCCGTATTATCTCGCTGAGGGCAAAGCGAACCGTGATTATTACCGATCTTAATCCTGATCCCATTCAAAATCCGGCTAAGCAGATTCTCTTTACCTCTAATGTCATGCTGACGACGCCTCTGGCGAATACTGACCTTTCGGAATTTGATCAGAACTTTAACGCCCAGCTCTCTGACGCTTTACATACACCGCAACTTTACTGGTATGACCACCCCATTCCCATTGGCGTGAGCGCCGAGAGTAACGAAATCCTTTACGGCTTAAAAAACTTCAATCAGGCGGTTAAAATGGAGCGTCAGCGGCATCCTGAGCAAACCACAAACGTCAACTGTGTTCTGTCGGTTTCAGTCACCCACAAACGACTTCAAATCCTGGGAAAAAAATATCTCAAAAAGGTTCTATCTGCGAGTGAGCCCTTTGATCGGCTAAACATTTTTGCCTTTACTGAAACTGACACGGAAGCCCTGATTCAAGAAGTATTGCTGCCTATAATTGACCGCTGTTGTCCCAGCGATAATGCTAAAGAGCAGCTTTCTGTTTTTGGGGTAGATGGGCGATACGGGCGTCACTACAGCTT
>JAUVKE010000339.1 GCA_030592105.1 Desulfobacteraceae bacterium | reverse complement strand
TATTTAAAAACCGTTATCAGGTCATCCTGGTAACGGTTTTTTTTTTACTAATCAGCGGAGAAACCCCATGACAAAACAGATCATAATTTATGATACAACATTGCGGGATGGAACCCAGGGAGAGCAGGTTAATCTTTCTGCGGAAGATAAGCTTCGAATTGCCAGGAAGCTTGACGAATTCGGGGTTCAATACGTGGAAGGAGGCTGGCCCGGCTCCAATCCAAAAGATGCCAGATTTTTCGAAATGGCCAAAAAAGAATCCTTTCAACAAGCCAGGCTCACAGCCTTTGGAAGTACCAGAGGAGCACAAACCAGTCCGGAAAAGGATAAAAACTTAAAAGCGCTTTTGCAGACAGAGGTTGAAACGGTTGCTATTTTCGGCAAGAGCTGGGATTTTCATGCTTCCCGTATATTAGGTGTGGGTCTCGATGAAAATATTGATATGATTTATAGCTCTGTGGAATATTTAAAAAAAATGGGCAGGTACCTGATCTATGATGGGGAACATTTTTTTGACGGCTTTAAAGATAATTCCGTATATGCATTAAAAACCCTTGAAGCAGCAGCAAACGGCGGAGCAGATATTATAGTGCTTTGTGATACCAATGGCGGTACCATGCCTGAAGAAATTTCGGAAATAATAAAAAAAGTATCAAAATCAATAAAAGTACCCCTTGGTATCCACACACATAATGACTGCGGTCTGGCGCTGGCTAATTCGCTGGCCGGGGTCAAAGCCGGAGTTGTTATGGTTCAGGGGACAATCAACGGTTATGGGGAACGATGCGGAAATGCGGATCTTATATCTGTCATGGCAAACCTGCAGCTTAAGATGGGGTATAAGTGTGTTGCCGGAGAAGGGATTAAACGTCTTACAGAGCTTTCCCGTTTTGTGAGTGAAGTGGCTAATATCCCACCATTAAATCAGCGTCCCTTTGTGGGAAAAAGTGCTTTTGCCCACAAAGGGGGTGTGCATGTCAGTGCCATATTAAAGGATCCCTCAGCCTATGAGCATATTGATCCTGAGGAAACAGGAAATAAAAGACGCGTACTGGTTTCTGACCTTGCAGGGAAAAGTAATATTGAATACAAAACAAGGGAAATGGGGATTAAGCTGGGAGGAAAAGGATATAACAGTCAGTCAATAGTCCGTGAGATAAAGAAACTGGAGGACCAGGGGTATGAATTTGATGCTGCAGAGGGCTCCCTGGAACTTATGATAAAAAAAGTTACAGGTCAGTTTGATGCTCCATTTGTGCTGGAATCATTCCGTGTTACAACAGAAAAGGATAAAGACCAAAGGAGCGTTTCCCATGCCACAATAAAAATTTCTGTGGGGGAGGAAGATGAAATTACTGCAGCAGAGGGGGATGGGCCCGTTAGCGCACTGGATAATGCCATGAGAAAGGCATTGACTAAATTTTTCCCTCAAATTTGTGAGATGGGACTGGTCGATTTCAAGGTACGGGTCATTGAAGGTACAAAAGGGACAGCCTCCAGGGTAAGGGTACAAATCGAATCAAGGGATTCCCAGGAAATATGGTCAACCATAGGTGTCTCTGAAAACATAATCGAAGCAAGCTGGCAGGCTCTTTCAGACAGCATGCAATATAAATTGTCAAAATAATGGAATTTGTATAGGTGGTAACTATAGATTGTCAGATAATTACCCGACTTTAAACTTTGGGACAAAGCTATGCCTATGAGATAATATTAATAGTATATCTCGCCCGATAATGCCGTGAAATTATTTATGTGACGGTCTATAGATATCTTAAAGCAATTCATCCAGCAAGATTGTTGCTCCGTGGATAACCGCTACAACATCGATCTGATCCTGCTTTATGCGGTAGATGATACGGTATGGTTTTTCTATAAGTTCCCGGATATCTTCGGCATCATATTCCGGCACCTTTCTGCCGGAAAACGGCTGTTCCGCAATTTGTTCAGAACGTCGGGTAATCCTGTCAACCATCCGTTTGCCGTAGGTTGAAGAATTGATGGCAATATATTCATAAATATTGACAAGATGTCCAATGGCGTTTTCTGTCCAGTGAACTCTCACTTTGTCAGCCCAAATCTTTTGCGTACTTCTTTAACCTCAACGGTACGTCCTTCTTCACTCTCTTTTATGCCCGCTTCTATTGCCTGGCGCACATAGATTTGATACATCAGATCATCCCATGTGGCTTCATCAGGCAGGTTGTCTAATATTTTATAGGCTTCCTGCTTTATACTTTCGATTTGCATTTTATTACCTCATCTTCAGTTCCCGCTAATACTTACACTCCCTTCACGCAAGATTCTAAGGGGAGATTACTGAAGAATAATCTCCTGCCTATTCTTCAATTCCATATGTTTTGATTTTGCTTAAAAGGGAAGGATGACTTATTTCAAGAAGTTTTGCCGTTTTAGTACGATTTCCGCTGGTTGCCTCAAGAGCCCTTGAGATAAGTCTTTTTTCCATAATTTGTCTGGCCTTTTTAATTGAAAAACTTCCAAAAATGTCATCCATTCTTGCGGTTCCCTGTTGTGCACCTAATTCAGGAGGAAGATTTTCAGGGAGAAGTATCCCTTTTTCAGCCAAAATAACCCCCCTTTCAATGGCATTCTCCAGTTCCCGTATATTTCCAGGCCACGCATGCTGCAAAAGCATGGTAATAGCTGCAGGGGATAATTCCTTTATATCCATCTTAAATTTTTTGTTAAATTTGTCAACAAAATGTCTGGTGAGTAGGGGTATGTCTTCTGCACGCTCCCTTAAAGGGGGAAGATTAATGGGGAGAACATTCAGCCTGTAATAAAGATCTTTGCGAAAAGTCCCTTTATCAACTTCAGCACTTAAATTTTTTGATGTTGCTGCTATAATCCGTACATCTATTTTTTTTGTTTTTGAATCCCCCACCCGCCTTATCTCGTTTTCCTGGAGAACACGCAAAAGTTTTACCTGCAATTGTAAGGAAAGTTCTCCTATCTCGTCAAGAAAAATTGTTCCTTTGTCCGCTTCTTCAAAAAAACCTTTTTTGTGCGAATCAGCGCCGGTGAATGCCCCTTTTTTATGACCAAAAAATTCGCTTTCCAGCAGATTTTCAGGTATACCACCGCAATTTACAGGGACAAAGGGGAATTTTGACCTTGTTCCGTT
The DNA here is from genome assembly GCA_030592105.1 of Desulfobacteraceae bacterium. The sequence continues at coordinate 152 of JAUVKE010000339.1, read as the reverse complement.
AAAATGAATGCTGTTTGCTATCAGCTCTTTCCCGGTTCCTGTCTCCCCTAAAATCAAGACTGTGGTATTATATTGCGAAGCTTTTTCTATCAGCCTGATAACAGGCTGCATTGCTTTGGCCTGGGCAATCATCCCCTCTATTTTATACTTTC
>JAUVKE010000422.1 GCA_030592105.1 Desulfobacteraceae bacterium | reverse complement strand
GGGAAATTTATTCGCAGTAGCGGAAAAAATAATTAAACTTCCCGTATTTTGTTTCTTGCAATTTCCTAACCGGACATTACTGTCCTTAATCATAGTAAAAGTTAGATACTATTCAGCTAATATGTATAATTTCAAGTATTATCTTAAAGCGTGTACCTGAAATATCTTTTAGATACTGCCATATTGACTCGATACATGAATTCGCGAGCGGTTGGCTTTTTTAATTCCAAGGGCATCATCACCAATAAGAAGACGCATGATATTTGCTGCACCTTCGCCGGTCTGGTAAAGTTTGGAATCCCGATAATATCGTTCTATGGGGAGCTCAAGAGAATATCCCATTCCTCCATGAATTTCCATGGCCATTCCGGCCACGCGTACTACGGTTTCGCCGGCAATATATTTTGCCATGGCAATCTCTTTTGTAAATGGCTTGTCCTGATCATTTAACCATGCTCCCCGCCTTAGCAGTAATCTGGCTGATTCTGTAAGGGATACCATTTCAGCTATTGTTGCCTTGATTAGCTGAAAATGACTTATGGTTTTTCCAAACTGAATTCTTTTATTCGCATATTCAACAGAAGCATCCAGGCAGGCCTGAGACAAACCGACTGCTCCGCTTCCAACACTGATACGTCCTCTGTCAAGAGCCGTCATGGCCACTGTAAATCCTTTGCCCCATTCTCCCAACAGATTTTCCACCGGCGCTTTTACGTCTTTCAAATGAATTTCTGCTATGGGTGATGATTTATCCCCAAGCTTTGGGGTTTCCCTGGCTGTCCATCCTGGTTGATCAGTATCAACTACCACGGCACATAAACCGTTATGCTTTAAATCTCTGTTAAATGATGCGTAAATAATGGCTGTATCAGCTACAGTTCCATTTGAAATCCAGGTTTTATTTCCGTTAATAAGATAATGATCACCACAATTTTCTATAATAGTCTCTATGGCAGAAATGTCAGAGCCTGCATTCGGTTCTGAAAAGCATGTGCATCCTATTTTATTTGCAAGAACAAGATCTTTAACATATTTTTTTCTTGCTTTTTCAGTGCCCCATTCCATTATTGTATAGGGTACGGTCATTCCCTGCAAATTAAACAGGGAACGGAGTCCGGAATCAACCCTTGCAATCTCTTCGCAGATTATAGAATGAGCTAAAAAGCCTAAATTGGAGCCTCCGTATATTGATGGAAAAGCAGACCCAAAAAAACCGAGTTCACCCATCTTTTTTACAATATCCTTTTTAAAAATCTCTTCGCTTACTCTTGGCAATATTTCTTTTAATGCAAAATTGCGTGCTTCTTTTTGAACAGCTGCCTGTTCTTTTGTTAGTTCAAAATTCATTTAAATTTCTCCTTAAGGCTTTTTTTAAGAAATTTTTATAACCTTTTGAGACATAGGGCTCGCCATATTGTTTTATCCCTGACAAATAATTATTCTTTTAGTTCTCTGATGTTTTTGTAATAATCCAAAGATTCCGGATTACTGAGTGCATCTCTGTTTTTCACCTCTTCATTCTGAATAATCTTTTTTACAGCAAGTTCTACTTTTTTCATATTCAGAGTATATGGTATATCTGCAATTTTTATAATTTTTGCGGGAACATGCTTTGGAGAAGCGTTTGTCCTTATCAAAGAATTAATTTTCTTTTTTAATTCTTCGGTTAATTCAGAATTACCGGCCATCTTGACAAAGAGGATAACCCGAACATCATTTTTCCAGTCCTGACCAACAACAAGACTATCTTCAATCTCTTTTAATCTATCCATAAGCTGATAAATATCTGATGTTCCTATGCGAACACCTCCGGGATTTAATGTTGTATCAGAACGCCCACAAAAAACAACGCCTCCTCGTTTTGTAATTCTGATAAAATCTCCATGGCGCCAGACTCCAGGATAAAAGTTAAAATAAGCTTTATGGTATTTCCTGCCATCAGGATCATCCCAAAAATAGATCGGCATTGACGGAAAAGGAGAAAGGCATACGAGTTCACCCTCTTCATCAATAACTGACTCGCCATCATCGTTATAAGCTTTAACATCCATACCAAGACAGCAGCATTGAAGCTCCCCGGCATGTACTGATCCCATGGGATTACCGCCTGCAAAACATCCGTTTAGATCAGTTCCCCCTGCTATTGATGAGAGTTGCAGATCCCTTTTAATATTTTTATATACATATTCAAAGCATTCTTCTGATAAAGGAGAGCCTGTTGAAAGGACTGCTCTTAAAGCGGTAAGGTCGTATTTTTCACGGGGGATTAACCCTGCATCCCTTATTGCAGCAATATATGCGGCACTTGTTCCAAAGACAGTCATCTCCACATCCTGGGCAAATTCCCATAAAACTCCGGCATCAGGATAAAAGGGCTGGCCATCATAAAGGATAAGAGTTGCGCCTGTGGCAAGTGATGATGTAAGCCAGTTCCACATCATCCACCCGCAGGTTGTAAAATAAAATATTTTATCTTCTCTCTTAAGATCAGTATGGAGTATCAACTCT
>JAUVKE010000435.1 GCA_030592105.1 Desulfobacteraceae bacterium | reverse complement strand
GAAGACGGTAAGGCCTATGTACTTTACCAGCATATGAGAACACCAGGCCTCTCTGAAAATTTTTATATGGGTCTGCAGCAGACTGAAGGTATGTTTCTGACCAAAGGTGAAGTTGTTAATGTTACTGATAATGGTAAAGATATCATTGTGGAGGTAGACAATACACTCCTCGGTGAACAGATAAAAATAAAGGCTGATATGGTGGTCCTTGCATCCGGCATGGTTCCTGTAACGGCAGATGACCCTGTTATTAACCTTGCATACAGGCAGGGACCTGGTTTCAGGGATAATGCTCTTTTTGATGATTATGCAGATTCAAACTTTATCTGCTTTCCATATGAAACACAAAGAACAGGTGTTTATGCAGCAGGTGCTATCCGCCGCAGCATGACCATGGAAGAGTCGATTGAAGATGCAGCAGGAGCGGCACTCAAGGCAATACAGTGTATTGAGTCTGTTAACAGAGGCGTTTCTGTCCATCCGAGATCAGGTGATATGACATTTCCTGACTTTTTTTTCCAAAGATGTACCCAGTGCAAGAGATGTACAGAAGAATGCCCGTTTGGTGCACTTGATGATGATGAAAAAGGAACACCTAAACCTAATCCTACACGCTGCAGGCGTTGTGGAACATGTATGGGTGCCTGCCCTGAGCGTATAATAGGGTTTGCAGACTATAATATTGACAGCGTAGGTTCTATGGTAAAGGCTGTTGGAGTACCATCTGAAGATGATTATGACGAGCCGCCCATGAGGATTCTTTGCCTTGTCTGCGAAAACGATGCATATCCAGCACTTGATATTACAGGATTGAACAGGTTGTCCTATTCTGCAGATGTAAGGTTTATTCCTGTGAGGTGTCTTGGCTCTGTGAATGTTATCTGGATTAAGGATGCTCTTTCTCAGGGAATGGATGGTGTTTTTCTGCTGGGCTGCAAACACGGAGATGATTATCAGTGCCATTTTGTTAAAGGAAGCGAGCTTGCTGATATCAGAATGAAAAAGATAGGTGAAGCTTTATCAAGTCTTGCTCTTGAAGAAGAACGAGTTGCACAGTTTGAAGTTGCAATAGATGATTTTGATAAACTTCCGACTATAATTAATGAGTTTGTTGAAGTTATTGAAGGGTTAGGCCCGAATCCGTTCAAAGGATTCTAAGTTTTTGATTTTAATGATTGAAAATTGAATTCTTAATTTTCAATCATTAAATAAGTTTTTAAAAAAAAATTATACCTCTCAAAATGTCCGAGCATATGAACTGCATTGCGAATTTCAATTGACACGTAAAAATATACCCAGAATTCATATAAAAATGAATAAAAATGTTCCTATATGCTTAACTTATCCGCATTTCTTGAGAGGTTAAAAAAAATCGGCCTTATATTAGGTGATTTTTTTAAAAATTACAGGAGGTATTGATATGACTGAAAGGTGCCTTATTGAGCCTGATGTCAATTTTGTCAAACAGGTAATCGGGCTTGGTGGGGATACATTAAAAAAATGTTTCCAATGTGCCACATGCTCGGTTGTATGCCCTATTTCGCCTGATAATAAGCCTTTTCCCAGGAAAGAGATGATTGCAGCATCCTGGGGATTAAAAGATAAGCTTGTTAAGAGTGGTGACATATGGCTTTGCCATCAGTGCGGAGACTGCTCTACCCTGTGTCCGCGTGGTGCAAGACCAGGTGATGTTCTGGGAGCTATACGTTCTTATGCAATTACTGAATATGCTCCTTCAAAAAGAATAGGTGAAGCTGTAAATAATCCTAAAAAACTTCATCTTTTATTTGGAATTCCAGCTGCACTTTTTGCTGTTCTTGCATTTATTACGGTTTTTTGCGGTAATGTTATGACCAGTATTTTTCATGCAATCGGGCTTGAATGGTCGCATGGAGGTCATGATAGTGTGATAGCTCATGCTGATTTTATTTCTACATGGTTTGTTGATCTTGTTTTTATTCCACTTACATTATGGATTTTTATAAATTTTGCATTGGGATTAAAACGATTTATTGTTGATATTCATGAAAATGCAGTTTTGGAGGGAAAAACAGATAAAAAGGATTTAAAGATTAATGAATTTATCCAGTCCCTGATAAAGGTTATCCCCAAAATACTGCGACATGATAAATTTTCCGAATGTTCTGAGAATAAAGAACGTGAAACATCACACATGATGGTGCTTTACGCATTTATTGGTTTATTTATAGTAACAAATATTTTCTTTGTTGTTTTATATATTTTTCATATTCCTGGTCCTTACAGCCAGTTGAATCCTGTTAAATGGCTTGCCAATATTTCAGGAATTTTTCTTGTTATGGGAGCCGGGCTTATGATTAAAAGCAGATTATCAAAAACCGATCAGGTTACAACATATAAAGACTGGTATCTGCTGGGCCTTGTTTTAGGATTGGGCGTTTCAGGGTTGCTT
>JAUVKE010000126.1 GCA_030592105.1 Desulfobacteraceae bacterium | reverse complement strand
AAGGAAGATAAATTAATATCGATATGCTTTTACTGACAACCGACAACTGATACCATATAAACGACTTTCTTGTTTTTTGTGACAGAAAACCAAGAGTAAGGTACTACATATAAAAGCCTGTATATAAGAGCCAATTTTAAAAGATGACATTTTGAAACCGGCTCATAAGTGATGAATATTTCTAAATGAACCCGTTATCTATCTTATTAATTGGATTAAATCATAATACAGCCCCTGTTGAGCTTCGGGAGCAGATGGCATTTTCAAATGATGAAGCCAAAAAGGCTGTTAACAATCTGTGCCTGAGCGGGGATATAAGTGAAGTACTTCTGGCATCAACCTGCAATCGCATGGAAATTTTAATGGCGGTGAAAAACAGGTCTGAAGCAGTTGATACTGCAAAAAAATGTATTTCCCGAATTAAGGATATTTTAATTAATGATTTTGAAAAGTCTCTTTATATTCATGAAGATGATAATGCTGTGCGTCACCTGTTTAGAGTCGCCTCAAGCCTCGATTCCATGATGGTGGGGGAGCCGCAGATTTCAGGGCAGATCAAGCAGGCCTATCATCTTGCTGTCCGGGAAAAAACAATGGGGGTAATATTAAATCGCCTTATGCACCGGGCTTTTTTTGTAGCAAAGCGGGTGAGAACCGAAACCGGTATAGGGGATCATGCTGTTTCCATAAGTTACGCTGCTGTTGAATTGGGGAAAAAAATATTCGGCAGCCTGGAAAGTAAGAGTGTCTTACTTATTGGAGCCGGTGAAATGGCAGAGCTTGCAGTGGAACATCTGATTCGCAATAAAACAAAAAAGATTGTTGTTGCTAACAGAACTTTTGAAAATGGCCTTGAGCTTGCCAAAAGGTTTAATGGAACGGCAATCAGGTATGAAGAGATACACACAAGCATGGTATCTGCTGATATTGTTATAAGCTCCACAGGGTCACCTGATTTAATAATAACCCGTGATCAGATAAAAAAAATCATGAAGGTCAGAAAAAACCGGCCTATATTTTTTATAGATATAGCACTTCCAAGGGATATTGATCCTGCAATAAACCGGCTTTCCAATTCATATGTTTATGATATTGATGATCTTAAAGATGTTATTGATGAAAACATAAACGACAGGAACAATGAATCTGTAAAAGCTGAAAGGATAGTTGATGAAGCTGTTATTAATTTTCGGAAGTGGCATGAAGGGCTTGGGGTTGTTCCCACAATTGTTGCCTTAAGGAGCAGAATTGATGAAGTAGCAGACAGGGAACTTAAAAAAACCGTTCAGGCTTTAAATCTTTCAGAAAATAATATTCAGGCCGTGCAAAAAATGATGGGTTCTTTTATAAATAAAATTTTACATGATCCAATCATTTTTTTAAAAAAAAACGGATGTAATGATAATAATTCTGTTTACCTTGATACAGTAAAAAAACTTTTTAATATCGACCATTGATGAAGCTGAATATGGAGAAGGGGGTAACTTGAAAAAAATAGCTTTTCTTTTTCCCGGGCAAGGGTCCCAGTCCGTGGGGATGGGGCAGGAATTCTATAAGGAGTATGATGTTGCACGGGAAATTTTTGATATGGCTGAAGAGATTACCAAAATAAATCTTTCGAGATTATGTTTTAAGGGTCCCATGGAGGACTTAACGCAGACTGTTTATCTGCAGCCGGCTGTAACAGTTGTTAATATTGCCTGTCTGGCTGTTCTTGAAAAAGAAGGAGTAAAAGCGGATATATCAGCGGGGCACAGTCTGGGTGAATATAGTGCGCTATATTCTGCGGGAATCCTCTCCAAAGAAGATACTGTTAAAATAGTTTTAAAAAGGGGTGAACTGATGCACAGGGAGTCTCTTAAGCATAAAGGGGCCATGAATGCTGTAATCGGGCTGACCATTGAAGAGCTTTTTGAAATAACAGCAGATGTCGGAAAGGAGGGGATAGTTTCAGTGGCAAATCATAACACTGAAAAACAGATTGTTATTACCGGCGCCCCTGAATTTGTTGAAAAAGTATCAAAAATTGCCGGTGAACGCGGCGGAAAAGCAATACCGTTGAAAGTAAGCGGAGCATGGCACAGTGAATTAATAAAAGATGCGGAGTCTGAATTTGCAGGTTTTTTATCCGATTTTACTTTTAATGAACCTGTGAGCCCCATTGTTTTTAATGTTTCAGGAAATATTGCCGCAGATCCCCATGAAATCAGATTGATCATGGAAAAGCAGCTTTGCAGTCCTGTAAGGTGGTTTGATTCTATTTTAAAATTACGGGATGAAAATACGAATATTTTTGTTGAGGTGGGCCCTGGAAAAGTACTTACGGGCTTAACAAAGAAAAATCTTTCAAAAGAATATCCTTATAAAAGCTACAGCGTGAACAGCATGAAAACGCTGGAAAATTTTTTAAAAGACGGTTCGTAACGCTTTTTAATACGTTTAAGCAATCATACCTGAAGCGTGTTTTTAAACAGCTGAACAGTTATAAAGGTTTTTAAAACATTATTTTATTCTTTACACAGCAATACCTTTTGTGATACATTTATCTCCTTTGTGGTAATGGTATTATATTTAGCGTTAAGAAATTTTTTAAAAATGTTTTTATGGAAGGTGCTATTATGGAAGATAACGACCTTGAATTTTTTAAAGAGCTTCTGACTAAACGACTTGAGGATCTTTTAAGCAGGGCGAGCAAAACTGTTACCGGAATGACCTCGACAAATGATAATTTTCCTGATCCAACAGATCGCGCTTCTCTTGAGGAAGATAGAAATTTTATGCTTCGAATCAGAGACAGGGAAAACAAGCTCATCAAAAAAATAAAAAAAGCTATATCCCGAATTGATGATGAAACCTTCGGTATCTGTGAGAAGTGTGGAGAGGATATTTCTGTAAACAGGCTTAAAGCCAGACCTGTTACTACCCAGTGTATAGAATGCAAAAAAAGTGAAGAGGCTTTTGAGAAATCCCTTGGAATATAAGCGGGGGTATATTGATCTTCACCTCCACTCAACAGTTTCGGATGGTACCTTGTCCCCCGAAGAGATTGTTGATATGGCAGAAAGGCTTCATCTTGGTGCCATATCAATAACGGATCATGATGCAGTAGATGGTTCGCGGGCTGCTTTGCAGCATGGTATTCCTCCCTCTTTAAAATTTTTAACCGGTGTGGAAATAAGTGCGGCACCTCCCTTATCCTGTAATATCACAGGAAGTATGCATATCCTGGGTTATTCAATCCGGATAGATGATCCCGGGCTTAATCAGGTTCTTGACAAACTTCAGGATGCCAGAAAAAACAGGAACCCCCATATTATTGAACGGCTTAATAGCATGGGGGTTGATATATCTTTAGATGAAGTGATCTCTTTAGCTGGAGCAAAGGGACAGATTGGAAGGCCCCACATAGCACAAGTCTTGCTGTTAAAAGGTGTTGTTGAATCGATACAGGAAGCTTTTGACAGGTATATCGGCAAGGGTAAGCCTGCCTATGTCGACAAGTACAGAGTTGGTTTTGCACAGGCGATTAAGGTAATAAAAGACGCTGGAGGGGTTGCGGTTCTGGCGCATCCATACATTATATATCCTGAACATGTTCACCGCCTGGAAAAACTGGTTATTCTTTTAGTGGAAAAAGGACTTGGGGGTATAGAGGTTTTTTATCCAAACCATAACCCTGATAATACCAGATATTTTATTGAGATTGCAAGACGCCATAAATTATTGATGACAGGGGGGACAGATTTTCACGGGGATTTGACTCCACATATTAAAATGGGAACGGGAAGGGGCAACTTTTGCGTTCCCTATAGTTTATATACAGATCTTGTTAAAAATTCGGCATCCTTTATAAATCATAAAAAGTAACACTTTTGAAAACGATATTTGATTTATAAGAAAATGATGAATTATGAATTAAGGAATTCTACTAATTTATAAAATGTCATTAACCGCTATCTCATTTTCATATTTTGTTGTGCCCGACAGGGCATGCTGATTATATTGAAATGAGACAAGGCATCCCTTGTCTCTTTAGATTTCAGGCAATTATAATTTTTTCACCTTTTAACTTCTCTATATCCAATGATACATAACCTCTACCTGCAATTTACAAAAAAACTTCAGTACTTATTTAAAAACAAAGATTTTCTTGATGAAGCGCTTCACCATAGGTCTTTTGTCAATGAGCAGGATACTGCCATGCGGGATAATGAGCGGTTTGAATTTTTAGGGGACGCTGTTTTGAGTCTTGTTATCTCCCACGCCCTGATGAAACGGTATCCTGATTTAAAAGAGGGAGATCTCACAGTAATCCGCTCATCCCTTGTTAATGAAAGGCAGCTTGCCTGCATTGCACGTTCCTTAAATCTTGGGGATTATATTCTCCTGGGCAAGGGGGAAGAACAGACAAAGGGGAGGGAAAAGGACTCAATACTCTCTGATGCTCTTGAAGCTGTTTTTGCTGCTGTATATTTAGACGGGGGATATGATGTTGTTTTTAAAGTTATGGAATCTCTTTTTTCAGAAAAAATTGATTCCGTTATTTCAGAATCTGAAGAACATTATTACAAGAGTCAGCTGCAGGAACTTGTTCAGGCGGCGCATTACAGTACGCCGTTTTATACGGTTATAAGTGAAAACGGGCCTGATCATGAAAAAATATTTGTTGTTGAATTAAAAGTTGGAAAGTTCACAACCCAGGGAACCGGGAAAAGCAAAAAAAAGGCCGAGCAAAATGCCGCAAAAATAATTCTTGGAGAAATAGAGAAAAAAGGCCTTCAACCTTGATAAAAAGACCTTTTATTATTCCAGTTTTTTTACCCCAAATGGGATGCCCCCATCAATGTGTTTTTTGTAATCAAAATGCAATTACAGGGGTAACATCTCACCACCTTTCCTCTGAAAAAGTATCCAAAATAATAATCGATTTTTTAAAATACAGAAAAGATACAGATAATAATACCCAGATTGCATTTTATGGGGGTAATTTTCTGGGGTTAAAAAAGGATTATATTAAATTACTCCTCATTGAAGCTTCAAAATTCATAGCCGCAAAAAAGGTCGATTCCATTAGATTCTCCACCAGGCCTGATACAATTGATGACCAGAGCCTTGATTGTATTGAAAAATTTTCAGTATCCACAATTGAAATAGGTGTGCAGTCCATGGATGATACTGTCCTTTTAAAATCAAAAAGAGGGCACAGGGCAAAAGATACTGTAAAAGCCTTTGATCTGTTAAAAAAGCGGAATTATATTACCGGCGCCCAGATGATGGTGGGGCTTCCCCATGATGATGATGAAACAGCAATTAAAACAGCAGAAAAAATTGCCGACCTGGCTCCGGATTTTGTAAGAATTTATCCAACTCTGGTTTTTTCAGGCTCCATCCTTGCTTCATGGTACAAGAAAGGGGCATATGTACCAATGGATCTTGGGGCGTCTGTATCCCTGGTGAAAAAAATTTATCTTTTATTCAAAAAAAAGGGGATCAGGGTGATCAGAATGGGATTGCAGGCCACCAGGGATTTAGATGCAAAAGCAGCAATTCTGGCAGGGCCGTACCATCCATCCTTTGGCCATTTGGTTCTGTCAGATATTTTTCTTGATGGAGTTATTTCTGCTGTTAAGGCTGAAAAAAAATTATCAGAGGAATTATTAATAAAAGTTCATCCAAAAAGTATATCCCGGATGCAGGGGTTAAAAAAGAGGAATGTGGAGATCCTGAAGGAAAAATTTAATTTTAAAACCATCAGAATTATTCAGGATACCAGGATCGGAATTGATGAATTTCATGTTGTTTCTTAGAGCCTGGGAACGAGATGAAAAATTGAGTAGTTCCCCTCGTTCCCGGACAGAGTCAGGAGGAAGCAAGGGGAAGATATTTAAAAAAATTAAAAAGCTAACTTCTTTTTTTAAAACGCTACAGCCAGTTGAGCACTTACAACATTTGCTTCCCTGCCGCTACCTTCGTCTTTTTCATAATCTTCATCATGGTAAAATTCCAGTGCGACAGATGTATTTTTAAAAATTTCAGTCCACATGGAGACCATGAAACGGTCTTCAGGAAGATATCCCATGAGGTCTTCTGTCCCCTGGTACCCAATGGCAAAAGTAACTTCTTTACCTGTTATTTCAGCGGTTACAGCAGCTTCAATATTCCAGGTTTCAGGCTTTACTTTTTCAAAATATATTTCATCGGCTTTATAATCTTCTGTTGTTCCAAGATATTCGCCTATGAGCATAAAAGGGCCGCAATTAAAAATAATGTGGCCGGCAAGACCTGGCACATTATCATCTATTACACCTAAGCCTTCAATGGCATCTGACTCAAGATTGTTTATAAAATCGACCCCTGCATCGAAACTTATATTATCATTTTCAAAGGAATAGCCAATATTTCCACCAAAGGTTTCCACCCTCTCCCTTTCATGGGTCTGTTTTACATCTCCTTTAAATGCGTATGCGGAAGCATAAAAACCATTTTGCTCAAAACCAAGCAGAACAGCACTTTCCCTGGTTTCACCCAGCTCAAGAGTGAAAGGATCCTGTATCATATTTGTTTCAAAATTTCCAAAGGGGACATACATTTTACCCGCTGTAAGGTACAGGGGAAATTTTTCTGTATTACCTATTGTAATGGTTCCCTCATCAACAACCATCTCTTCAGTATCATCCTCTTCCCATAAAAGGAGAATGTGACCGGAGACCCACTGGTTTATCATGGCATCCAGGCCAAGCTCAACAGTTGCAAGGGTTATATCGTTTGAATCCCTGGTATCTCCAAAGTCTGTTCTGTCACTTGTAAAAGCCTCAACTTCTATGAGTCCGCTTATTTTGACTTTGTGGAGCCAGTTTAATGCCTCCCTGATTTCAGCAGAATCCATGCCGTGGGATTCCTGCTCTATCTGCTGGGGTCCTGCTGTCCTGCCGCGGGATTCCTGCTCTATTCGCTGGGGGGGGACTGCGGTCTCTGCCTCAATACCTGCTTCAACAGCTTTTTTCAGGTCAGACGCTTCATCCGAAGTAATTACGCCCTTACTCTCAAGCAATTTGAGCAAAAGTTCTGTATCCTGATGCATGGCATAAGAATTAGTAATAAAAAAAATTAGAGTTCCCATCAAGCAAAATAAAACCACATTCAACTTCTTCATGTTT
>JAUVKE010000388.1 GCA_030592105.1 Desulfobacteraceae bacterium | reverse complement strand
TTAGGCGCATAAACCCCTCCAACCGGGAGTTTATACCTGAAACCTGCAAAAACAGCATGGGCGTCCCTGTCGTCTCCGAGATTATTGCTGTCATTATCACCATATATTCCCACTTCGGTTGGACCTATAGGTGTGGAAAGAACAGTCCCTTCAGATCTGGGGCTAAATTCAACATAAGCTCCTGACAAAAAGAGATCAAGGCCGCTGTTTTTAATGTTGTTAAACTGTAAATGGAGATTGAATAGATCTATATGTCCTGCATCATCAGGGGTGGATTGAACCGTAAAAGGAAAAGATGCAGGTATAACTTTTTGAGTAAGGGGAGGAAGATTCTCAATTTTTGCCCAGCTTATCCATAACAAGGAATCTTTGATCCCTGGGATCTCTGTTTCAAAAGCAAATACAGGTGCGAATCCATCGTCGAGATCGAGCCCTGTCTCCCTTGCATTATTCTGGTACAGTTGGGCATAGGCAACCCTGAACATGGAGTTGGTCAGCCCTGTCCATTTATCCAGGGAGGTATTTACAATGATTGCATCTATCTCACCGTCCACCATCAGTTTGGGCCATGTCCCTTTTCTTGTAGTATTTTCCCTTAGTTCATTTGGGGGGCCTTCGCTGGTGGGGCACCTGCCAAAAGTAATGGAAAACGGGGTCTGGGGAATAAACCAGTCTATATAGGCTCTTTCCACATGGAGATCCCCTTCTGAATCGGGCACGCTGGGATATGACATATCCCGTGCTGCTGTGGCAAAATCACTGTCACCCCATAATTTAAAATAGGTAAGCCGACCATGGAAAATTATATTTTCTGCAATTTTTGCTTTAAGGTTAAGGCGGAGGCGTGAGGAGAATATTTCATCAATATCATGATCCGTTTCTTTGCCGGGTGTTAAAGGGTCTGGATAATCATCATAATGAAAAGCATCAATCCGTGTTCTAAATTCACCCCCAATGGTTACTCTGTCAAGAATGGACTTGGTTTCGACTTCATCGAGCCTTTCTGTAATATCTTCAACATCTTCCTGGAGATACTTTATTGTTTTAGATGATTCTCCTGTTAAAGGCTGGTTTTCAAGGGCCTTAACTTTTTCCTCAAGGGTTTTCTGTTTTTCAAGGATTTTGTTCAAAACATCGCTGTCTATGGTAATTTTTTCAGCAGCAACAGTGGGCACAAGGGTGTATAATAGTAATGTAAATATAAAGAGGCTAACATATTTTTTCATAATATTATTTTCTCCTTAAATCGATTATTATTTTAAACCGGCCGCAATGGGCAGATCTGAATCTGCTGCATGACTGCTGAGATATTTTAGAATGGCATCTGCTTCACCGGCAGAGACAACATCGCTTATATCTTTTTTTCTTTCATGCTTGTTTTTTGCAAAAAATCTCTCCCACTGGGAAGATGCAAATTTTACAGGAGAAAACAGAGGCCCTTCTCCCCCTGTTTTATGACAGCTCCCACATTTTGATTTAAAAAGAGCCTCACCATCTTCTGCTGCAAGGGTCGAAATGTAGACGAAAAAGGGCAGGAAAAATAATACCACCAGAAAACCTATGACTTTTTTCATGAAACCAACCTCCTTTTGCAACGCAATTAATAAATATTGATTAAATTCTCATACGATTAATAAATATTGATTAAATTTTCATAAAACATGAAAAATAAAGCCACAATTAAGAGTAAATCATCTATTTTAAGCTGTGAAAAGACCAAATTATTTTTTGTTAAGGAAGTGTATGAAAAGTAGTAGTCTCCTTGTATTTAATTGATTCATGACTTGTCAATAGTTTTTTAAAACTAATTTTAAAATATTTTGTGGTAATTATTGATATTGAAAATATATAATAGTCTCATTGGTCAGCTGAATGAATCCCTGATCTGTAAACCTTTCTTGCAGTTTTAGGAGTAATGTGCGATAAAATGGGGTGATTTTTAGTGAATTAATTCCATAGGGTTTTCGACATATAGCGGAATAAAATACAGGCAATCTATGAAAAAAAACGATTAACAGGGAAGACAAATGAGTATTAAAACAGATTTCTTGGTTATCGGAAGCGGCGTTGCAGGTCTTACATTTGCCATGAAAATGGCAGAATTCGGCAGCGTCGCCCTTGTAACAAAAAGGGGTATATCAGACAGCAACACTGCAAGGGCCCAGGGGGGGGTTGCCTCTGTTTTCAGCGAAGTAGATTCTTTTGATCTTCATATAAAAGATACACTGGCTGCAGGAGATGGGTTATGCAATCTGGAAGTTGTGGAAAAGGTTGTTAAAAATGGTCCTGACAGAATTTTGGAACTGATTGATCTTGGGGTTAAGTTTAATCTTGCCGGCAATGATTCCGACGGAGGGAATGGAAAACCGGAATTTGAGCTGGGCCGTGAAGGGGGGCATTCACAAAAACGTATTGTACATGCCCAGGATTTAACAGGTAAAGAGATTGAAGATGTACTTGTGGATCATGTGAAAAACAATGACAGAATTACAATTTATGAAGACCATATTGCCATTGATCTTATTACTTTTTCAACCAGAATGAAAAGTGGCCTTGTCACCAAGGCCCATGATATCTTATGCTGCGGGGCCTATGTCTTTGACAGAAAAACAAGACAGGTGAATACATTTTCAGCCTCCATAACACTTCTGGCCACAGGGGGCGCCGGCAAAGTTTATCTTTATACCAGCAACCCTGATATTGCCACAGGAGATGGGATTGCCATGGGATACAGGGCAGGCGCCTCCGTGGCGGACCTTGAATTTGTCCAGTTTCATCCCACTTGTCTGTATCATCCGGATGCTAAAAATTTTCTGATCTCAGAAGCT
>JAUVKE010000166.1 GCA_030592105.1 Desulfobacteraceae bacterium | reverse complement strand
GTCCTGTTTCAATATATCAATGGCCTTTGAGCCGCTTGAGGCTGTTGATACATTATAACCCATATATTTAAGCATCTCTTGTACAACCTGTAAATTTGTTTCTTCATCGTCAACAAGAAGAATGCTCCCCTCTGCTGTACATATCTCCTCTGAAAAATTATTTTCTTCTTCTAATACTTTTTTGCTGGTAACCGGGAGGAAAATATAAAAGCTTGTACCAGCACCCGGCCTGCTTTTAACATCAATAACTCCTTTATGGTTTTTTATAATCCCATAAACAGAGGCTAAACCAAGGCCGGTGCCACCCTCTTTTTCCCTGGTTGTAAAAAACGGATCAAATATTTTATCCAGGATTTCTTCATCCATTCCTGCCCCAGTATCCTCTACTGTTACACTAACATATCTGCCAGGGGCTAATTCATGGGGAGTCGCAAATTTTTCATCCAAAATAACATTTTCTGTTTTAACAAAAATATTTCCGGATTTCTCCATAGCCTGCCATGCATTAATGTACAAATTCAAAATAACTTGTTCAAGCTGTCCCCTGTCCACCGCCACAGGCCATAACTCAGTTTCATATTCTTCAGTAATGGTAATCTCTTTTTTCATCTCACCGAACATTTGGGTTTGATGTTTTATAACTCTGTTCAGATCTGTTACCTCAACCTGATACTTCCCTCCCATTGCATATGCCAGGAGTTCGCGGGTTAACTTTCCACCCTGATTGATATATTCCTCTAGATTTTTTAATTTTTCATAATATGGGTGCCCGGAATCCGTATTTAAAAGCATTAACGAAACATTACCGAGTATCCCCATGAAAACATTGTTGATATTATGGGCAATCCCTCCTGACAATGTACTTATTGCTTCAATTTTCTGAATTTTTCTAAGGTGAATCTCATATTTTTTTTGTTCAGTTATATCATTTAATATAACAATATTCGATTTATTTGCACACCCATTTAATTGTATCATACTCATCAAAACTTCTTTATCATTAATTGCAACAGATAATTCATTAATCCATGTTTTCTCCGGATTATTTTTATATTTGTTAAAAAGATCCTTTGTCTTCCAGCTAAATTTTTTATTAAAGATGTTTGAAAAATATAATGAAAGAAGTTTTTCTTTAGATATTTCAATAATATTAACGGCAGCATTATTAGCATAAATTATTTTTCCATCAGAAGTAAGCTCAATAATCCCCTCTGATAAATTTTCAAGAATCATTCGTAAATGATTCTGGGCAAGTAATAACTCTTTTGTAGCCTCTCTGGGGTAAATTTCCCCTTCCCCATGGATAATATTCGCTAAATCATGGGGAGAGTCTGAATTGAGCCCCTTTAACACAGACAAAACATGGGGCCCCATACTATTAAATGGCCCTTTTGCAATGAATGCGTCAGCTCCAAGATCTTTACATGCCGAACCATATTCAACCAGAACCGACGATAAAATAACAATATATATATTTTTAAATCTGGGAATATTACGTATGATACGGCATAAATCCTTGCCGTCGATATTCGGCATTATCAAATCTATGAATATGAGATCAGGGGAATAATCGTCTAACATTTTAAGAGCGGACAATCCATCAACGGCTGTCTTAACATCATATCCTGCTTTCTCAAGCAAATTATGCATAAATTTTAAGATTACCTGATGATTATCTGCCACCAATATTTTTTTCATATCATATTCCCCTATCTCACATTTATGGGGGGGTTGGTTCTAACTTTGGCCATCAGATGTCTTTAGCTGAAATTAGAACTAAGCCCCATCTATGATGTTCCAATGGTACAATTACCATTATCTAAAAAATAAAATTAAAAAGTTATCCTGATTAAAACCTATATCGATATATATTATTAAAAGTCAAACAAATTATCTCCCCCGGGACAAATATTCGGGCAGCTAGTTCAAGTAAAATTTTAGCTAAGCTTTAATTTAAATGTTTTCAATAGGTTATTGGCAATATTTGACTGCTCAATGGCTCAATCAAGTGTTTAACCTTTTCAGTGAAAAAGATCTCTTTTGCTGATGCTCTTCGTAATACTATTCAAAATTTGGAATAAAATTTTCCTCCAATATTTCATCAACTGACCAAATACAGGTCTCTGGAAATTTTTTTAAAGATATTCCGGTTTCGTCCGCTGCATTTAATCTGGCTTTTTGGTAGGCTTTAGCAAATTTATCGCCAACAATAGTTTTTAGACTTGGGCTATCTTCGATAAGATCCAAAATTGCACTGCGTTGATTTCTAATTGTTACCTTCCAGCTTCGGGATTGCAGATGGGGTTGATATTGCCATTTTAACAAATGCATTAAAAGAACTGCCAATCTATTTAAGAGTTCCCGCCTCTCGCTTTTTCCCATACTTTCAATTTCCTCGGCTAAATTTTTTATATCAAGCAAATCAAACTTGCCTGATTTGAGATACTCGGCCTGCTGCTCTGTCCAATTAAAAAAATCCAAATTGTACTCGCTCATGGAAAATCTCCATACTATATAGATTGTCAGATAATAAATTCCCCAACCATAAAATACCCAAAAAATATAAAAACTTTTGATATTCCTAAAGCGGCAAAGCCGCAGTTGTCAGTTATCAGTTGTCAGTTGTCAGCACTGGAGGTTATTTTGAAATTTAAGGATTTGTAAGTATTGAAGAGATCTTCACGATTATGTGCAGATTTGTATAAACATTTTTTGCCAGGTTTCTGCAATATTCAAAAGGAAGATAAATTAATATCGATATGCTTTTACTGACAACCGACAACTGATAAACGACTTTCTTGTTTTTTGTAACAGAAAACAAGAAGTAAGGTACTAAGAGCACCCCCCCTGCTTGGGGAAGTTATCTCATCCCCATACCTGCTAATTATTTACCGTTTAAATACTTTTTAAGAAACCGGCCTGTATGGGAAGCATAAATATCTGATATGACTTCAGGTGTTCCGCATCCCACAACATATCCCCCTTCTTCGCCCCCCTCAGGCCCCAGATCAATTATATAATCAGCGGTTTTTATAACATCCATATTATGTTCTATTACAATAACAGTGTTCCCTGTTTTAACTAGCATTTCAAGAACACTTAAGAGCTTTTTTATATCATCTGTATGGAGCCCTGTGGTGGGTTCATCCAGAATATATACGGTTTTACCTGTACTCCGTTTGCTCAGTTCCCGTGCAAGTTTCACCCTTTGAGCCTCACCACCGGAAAGAGTGATGGCGGACTGACCCAGATGAATATATCCAAGCCCTACATCAACAAGGGTTTTAAGCTTTGAATATATTGTCTGAATTTTATCGAAAAAAACAGATGCCTGATTAACGGTCATATCAAGAACTTCAGCTATATTTTTACCTTTATATTTTATCTCAAGGGTTTCCCTGTTGTATCTTTTTCCATGGCATACATCGCAGGGCACATAAACATCAGGAAGAAAATGCATTTCCACCTTGACTATTCCGTCACCAGTGCAGGCCTCACACCGCCCCCCCTTGACATTAAAACTAAAACGGCCTGGTTTGTAACCCCGTACTTTTGCTTCCCTGGTCTTTGAAAAAAGCTCCCTTATAAAAGTAAAAAGCCCGGTATATGTTCCGGGATTTGAGCGGGGTGTCCGTCCAATGGGGGACTGATCAATATTTACTACCTTGTCAACATGTTCCAGGCCGATCACTTCGGTATGGGCACCTGCAGGGACCCTGGACAGGTATAATCTCTGTGATAAAATATTATTCAGGGTTTCAAGTACAAGTGTTGATTTACCCGATCCTGACACACCTGTGACGCAGATAAAAGAACCCAGAGGAAATTCAACATCAATATTTTTAAGATTATTTGCGGAGGCCCCTTTAATAATCAGACTGTTCCCATTACCAGATTTTCTGTTCGCAGGGACTTCTATTTTTTTACGTCCGGAAAGGTATTCCCCTGTCAGGGAATCAGAAGATTTTAAAAGTTCTTCCGGTGTTCCTGAAAAAACAACATTCCCCCCTTTCATCCCTGCCCCGGGCCCCATATCCAGAACATGGTCACATGCAAGTATTGTCTCTTCATCATGCTCAACCAGAAGGACTGTATTCCCCAGATCACGCATATTTAAAAGGGAGGCTAAAAGACGCTGGTTATCCCTTTGATGAAGGCCTATGCTAGGTTCATCCAGAACATATAAAACGCCTGTGAGTTTGGAGCCTATCTGGGTTGCAAGGCGGATTCTCTGGCTCTCTCCCCCTGAAAGGGTGGCTGCAGACCTGCTTAATGTGAGATAAGAAAGTCCCAGGTTATTTAAAAAACTTAATCTTTCAATTACCTCCTTTAAAATTTTACGGGCTATTAGTTCTTTTTTCCCGGTCAGTTTTAAACCTTTGAAAAATATATATGCCTTTGATATTGAAAGCGCAGTAACTTCAGATATGGTAATTCCTTCGATTTTCACAGATCGGCTGGCCTGGTTTAATTTTGTTCCACCGCACTCCTGGCAGGGCCGGAAGTTCAGATATCGTTTTATATCTTCTCTGGAACCTGGGGAATTTGTTTCATGATAACGTCGTTTTAAACCGGGGATTATACCTTCATATGTTTTTTTATATCTGATTTTGCGGTTATCTTTTTCAAAATAGAAACTTATTTTTTCATTTTTTGATCCATAAAGGAGCAGATCTTTGAAAGGCTCCGGCAAATCCTTATAGGGTGTATAGATATCTGTTTTATAATGGACTGTCAGGGCATCTAAAAATTCAATAAAATGAAGACTGTTTCTGTTTGCCCAAAGATCAACGGCTCCGTCCCTTAGGGATAAATCCTTATTGGGAATTATAAGATCAGGGTCAAATTCTGTTATCGCCCCTATTCCATCACATTGCTGACAGGCTCCTGATGGAGAGTTAAATGAAAAACTTGCTGGTGTAAATTCGGGATAACTGATTCCACATTTGGCACAAGCCGCATTTTCACTGAACAAAATAGATTCTATTCCAACAATATCAACCAGGACCAGACCTCCGGACTGCGACAGAGCAAGCTCCAGGGAATCAGCGAGTCTGTTACGGATATTCTCCTTTACCACAAGCCTGTCCACTACAATATCAATATTATGTTTTTTATATTTATTCAGCTTTTCGATCTCTTCTATATCGATAATTTCTCCATCCACCCGTACCCTTGCAAAACCTTCCTTTTGCAGCCTGCTGAAAAGTTTTTCATGGGTACCCTTTTTGCCGGAAATTACAGGAGAAAAAAGTATAAGCTTTGTCCCTTCAGGAAAAGAGATAACCTTATCGAGTATCTGATCCAGACTCTGGGAAGCGATGGGGTCTCCACATTTATAACAATGGGGAGTCCCTATTCGTGCAAAAAGGAGACGAAGGTAATCATAAATTTCTGTAACTGTTCCCACGGTAGATCTTGGATTGTGGCTTGCAGTTTTTTGTTCAATTGCAATGGCAGGAGAAAGGCCTTCAATCAAATCGACATCAGGCTTTTCAAGTCTCTCTAAAAACTGCCGGGCATATGCTGAAAGAGATTCAACATAGCGTCGTTGGCCTTCGGCATACAGAGTATCAAAAGCAAGGGTCGATTTCCCTGATCCTGACAGGCCCGTCACCACAATCAGACTATTTCTGGGCAATTCCACATTAATATTTTTTAGATTGTGCTGCCTTGCTCCCTGAATAATAATTTTTTCTGCTTCCATTCAAATCTCCTGAAGGCCCCTGCGCCATGTGGTTTTATTATTTGATTTGATGATCATCTTCCCTAATAAACAAACCACTTTTTCCACCTGATTTCTCAACAAGGCAAATGCCAGAAATTATCGTTTTC
Organism: Desulfobacteraceae bacterium; assembly: GCA_030592105.1. The sequence continues at coordinate 308 of JAUVKE010000166.1, read as the reverse complement.
TTATAATACGATTTACACATATCATAGATGGTCAGCGCCGCTGCAGAGACAGCCATTAAAGCTTCCATCTCCACCCCTGTCTGCCCCACAGTACGAGCAGAGGCTTCTATATTAATTGAACCCTGCCCCTGATCAGGGGAAAAATCGACTGAAATATGGGTTAAATTTAAAGGATGGCACATGGGGATAATCGAAGAGGTATTTTTTGCAGCCATGATCCCCGCAATTCTGGCTGTTTCCAGCACATTCCCCTTTTTAACAGATTTGTCAAGTATCATTTCGCAGGTTTTTTGATCCATGGTAACAGT
>JAUVKE010000376.1 GCA_030592105.1 Desulfobacteraceae bacterium | reverse complement strand
GCCTATCCTGTGAAGTTCAATGCACATGTGATCATATTTTTGTTCATCATCAACCACCAGGATAAGCTCTGCTGAAGGATCTATTACCATCCCTATCCAGTTGGCTGTCTGTTTGGCAAAACCTATGTTGATACTGCCGGGTATATGTGCCCCTCCAAAAGAGAGGTTGTCCCTGGTATCTAACAGCACAAATCCTTGTTCCAGGCAGTCCCTTACCTGCGTAGGAGACAGATCTCTTGTTATGGGACAGCGTTCCAGAAGGGGTGCTCCTTTTTTATTGGTATCTATTATATGGGTAAAACTCTTTGGTTTTTCCGGGAAACTGCCTGTCATTGTCTTTAAAAAATCATCTTTTGAAAGATTGAAAAAGGGATTGTTTTCTTTTTCAAATCCAATGGTAGAACTTGATTTTGAGCTCATTCCCTTGCCGCAAAGGGAGCCCTCACCATGGGCTGGAAACACCTCCATGCTGTCAGGAAGGTGTCCCAGTTTATTATAAAGCGAATCATATAGGTTGGCCGCCTGTTCGTTTACCAGTTCTTTTCCAGCCAGATCAGGCCGACCGACATCTCCCACGAAAAGGGCATCTCCGCTTAAAACCAGCCAGGGTTTATCACTTCTTGATTTGTCGGTAACAAGAATAGAAATGGAATGCGGGGTATGACCAGGGGTTTTGATTATCTCAAGCCTGACATTGCCGAGGTCAAAGATATCTCTTTCCTCAACCGGCTTAAATTTGTATTCTGCCGGAGAATCTTTGAGAAGGTAAATGTCAGCGCCTGTCCGTGATTTAAGCTCCATATTGCCTGATACATGATCTGCGTGGATGTGGGTTTCAAAAATATGTGTAATCTGCATTTCGTTTTCCCGGGCAATATTAATATAATCCTGAACATCCCTTTTGGGATCGACAACGCATGCCACTCGTGACGCGGGACACCCAATCAGATAGGATAAACAGCCTAATCCCTCTGTAGTAATCTGTTTAAAATACACTTTTTCCCTCCTTTTATATAAAAGAACTGCTTTAGACACAATATATTGTAGCAGAGACCAGGGATGTCTTGTCTCTACGATTTTTCATTGTTTGTTGTACCCTAAGTTTTTTTTGCAGGCAAGCCGTTTCAGTCCCCGGTGCACACTCCTTTGCAGGCCATCATGCTCAAGATAATTTTTGCCTGGCTCAGAGTATGAAATCAGAATTTTACGATATTCATCATCAAGCTTCTTGTTTCCTGCCATTATTTCAGCCATTGCCTCGGGTGCTCCCCAGCCAATGCCGCCTGATTCGTCATTAAGACTCCACATAAGGCGGCGCATAATAACACGGGCTGATTCAATATCATGGTCTGCAAGCTTTGCAGTAATAATGCCAATTGCAACTGCAGCCCGGTGCTCTGTTTTTTCATCAATGCTGCATAAAAAGGAGATAAGTGGATTTATTACCTTCCTTGCAGGAAGCCTGTTTATTTCTTTAATGGCTTCAGTAAAATCATTCTGACAAAGCAGATTATAAACTTTCTTTTTTATTTTTCTGTAACTGTCCTCCATTTATGACTCCGTTGATTTAGTCCAATATTATATTTTAACCACAACATGTTGTATCTATACATGTAACCTATACCACATATCGTATGCCTTTCTCTTAAAAGCGACTAAATCAACAGAGTCATTTATACAATACCTGCCATAATTTACTCCATCCAGAAAATACAATCACCCCGGCAATTTTTTATCACTTCATTAATATCCGCCTCAGGATATTCTTCAAGCTCCAGAACTTCAACAAATCCTGCAACATTAAGCCTGAATACCGCAGGACAATAATTAGTGCAGATTTCACAAAGAACGCAATTTGTTAAATCAATTTCAGGTTTTTTCATTTAGACATCATCTTGTGCAAAACCGCCCTGCCGATCTTTTTCCCATATTCTATGCAGGCTTTACGTCCATCATCGTCAGGCACATACTGAATTTTTAAACCATTATCGATAAGTTCAAACTTCATGACCTCAAACTCTGCATTGACAAGCTTTATAGATTCGCCACTCCAGCCGTATGATCCAAAAGCCGCACCGATTTTATTTTTTGGCTTGAGCCCTTTCATGTAGGTCAGAAAATCGGCAACTGTTGGAAAAAGGTTGTTATTCAAGGTGGGAGAACCTACTATAACGGCTTTTGCATCCATCACTTCGGTTATTATATCGCTGCGATGGCACGATCTTAAATGCATAGGTTTAACCCTTACACCTTCTTGTGCAATTCCTTCAGCAATTTTTTCCGCCATAAATTGTGTGCTGTGCCACATGGTATCGTAAATAACCACTGCCTTTTTTTCGGCCTCATGGCTGCTCCATTTTACATAGGCATTAATAATTTTTTCCGGATTTTTACGCCAGATAATGCCATGGTCGGGACAGATGATATTAAATTCAAGGCCGAGTTTATTTACGGTTTCCAGGAGTTTCTGAATTTTTTTAGTATAAAGCAGGAGTATATTTGCAAAATAGGTTTTTGCGTACGGTAATATGGCATCGCCGATTTCATCATCAAATTTTTCAGGACCCGCATAATGCTGACCAAATGCATCGCTTGAAAAAAGTATTTTTTCCTCGTTCACATAGGTAAACATGCTGTCCGGCCAATGGAGCATTCTTGTCTCAAGAAAAGTTAAAGTCCTTTTCCCCAGGCTGAGTTTTTCACCGTTTTCAACCGGATGATAATTCCAGTTTTGACGGAAATGGAGAGAAAGATTTTTTTTACCCATCTTTGAAATATACAGGGGTTTATCCTCGCCAATGTAATGCATAACATTTGGAAGCCCGCCGGTATGATCCATTTCCGTATGATTGCTGATCATATAATCAATTTTTTTTGGATCGACTATTTCAGAGATATTACTTAAAAGCTGATCTGCAAATTCCTTTTTTACAGTGTCCACAAGCGCAATC
>JAUVKE010000421.1 GCA_030592105.1 Desulfobacteraceae bacterium | reverse complement strand
GGATTCTCCAAAAAAGCATCTTCCCATGGCCACTCCGTAGAGTCCACCTACAAGATTCCCCTCCATCCATGCCTCCACTGAATGGGCATGCCCTGATTCATGGAGCCCGCAGTAGGCGTCAATCATATCGCTGGTTATCCATGTGCCTTCATTCTCCCCCATCCTTGTTTGAGCACATTTTGTTATTACACTTTTAAATGCTGTATCTGCTGTTATATGAAAGACCTTTTTTTTTATTGTTTTTTTCAAGGATCTTGAAACCCTGATTTCATTGGGAAAGAGAACAAGGCGGGGATCCGGGGACCACCATAATATGGGTTCTCCTTCCGAATACCATGGAAATATTCCTTTTTTATATGCCTCAAGAAGGCGGGCATTGCTCAGGTCTCCTCCAAGGGCCAAAAGACCGTTTTTATCTGCATGGCGGGTCTGGGGGAATGCTATTATTTTATCAGATAGGAGGTATGCCATAAGGGTACTACTATACTATTTGTCAATGGTTAAAACTTTTACATCTAAAGGAGGAGGGGGGAAAGAAATATAACCTACGGCTCCCTGGTTTTCTGCTATAAATCTTAAAAGTTCTTTTTCTGTTTTAAAAGATTTAGGGGGTATTCCCGTACCTGTAACAATGGCTCTTCTCCAGAATGCTGAAAATGAATATGGAGTTTTGTTAACATATGTTTCCATAAAATTTTCATGCACCGCACCGGTTTTCAGGGTTATCACTTTTATGGGACTTCCATCGCTCCAATGCTTTTTTTTTCCAAGGAAAATTCGTTTAACATCCCCTTTGCTTATGGATGTATCTATAACAGAATTGTTTGTAATAAGCAAAATATCTGCATATGTAATACTATGAAAACCCAGGAGAAGAAGAACTATAAAAAAACAAGTTTGTTTGTGCTGTTTCATTATGACCCCTTGCCGTTAAAAACTCAAGCTGATTTTTCCGGTAAATAACATCCAGTTTCTATCGGCATCCGGATTATTATCAAGGCTGCATAGACCGACACCATCGATAAAATGAACTTCAAACTTACTTGCCAGATATTCATTAATATTGAATTTTACAGAAAAAGTCAGATCCTTTTGCCAGGCATAATAATCCTTTAATCCTGCTGATTTAAATAGATCACCATCCTTGTCGTCTGGAATGGGATAATATTCTCCATAGTAGCAGGCAAGCTCTATAATGTCGGAGGCTTTATATCCAACACCGGCATAATATCCTTCAAGTTCAACAGGGTAGGACTTTAAGCCGGGAACATCCACAGACCCATCCATTGTTACATATTCTGCTCCAAACAGCCAGTCACCTTTTTCATATAGCAGGGAAAACACCATGATGGAATCGATGGAAAAATCACTTTCAAAACCAATTCCCTCTGCGGTAACGTCGGCTTTGCCATGCAAAAAACTCCAGCCTGTTTGAAAGCCGGAAATACTTGTATTCCAGGTGATCTTACCACCTTCGATGCGGGTGGAGTCTGTTTGGAGATCATTTAATCCCCCTGGGAGATAATTACCAACATCAACCCCCTGGCCAGCAGCCTGAATGGTTACATATAAAAACATGTTGGTTAGAAAAGGGGAATCACTATCAATATCCAGGGTACCGATAAAGGCTTCATAATCGAGATCTCCCATTTGGTTCAGGGAACATGAGCCATAGAGCTCGATCCCCTGAAAAGCAACAAGCATATCCCTGATCCCTTCGGGGTAGACGGTCTGGGGTAAAAAAACAGGGATCCTTAGCATGTCGGCGTCCCTTTCTTTATTAAAGAGCCCATAGGGCATTTTTATCTTGCCGACTCTAACACCTGCCCAGTCTTTTTTGTGGTAATCTAAAAATGCCCAGTCAACCTCCAGGTCATTATTCCCATATTCCCCCATGTCCCTGGAAAAGATCTGAATTCCAAACCTTAAATCCTCAAATAGCTCTGATGTAAAATTTATACCTATTTCATTAAATTCAAAGCTTCCCTCTTCTGAGTCTCCCAGATATTGATTCTCTGTGGACCAGAAGTAGCCCTGACTGAGAAAACCGTGAATATGAATTTCAGGTATGTCGTATGAATATACAGGTGATGGTCTGATAAGAAAAAAAAGAGTCAGGCAAATTATTGCTGATTTTAGACTGGTCATTTTGTACCTTTTTTTATGCAGGTGCTTTATTCATGGTTAACCGGTTTTCCCATCTCTTTAAATCAGTCAGCAGGTGGGAGCCGTTTCCAGTTGTTTTTTTATTACTGCTGCCAGCATATCCTTTTTAACAGGTTTGGCTATATAATCGTCCATCCCAGCCTCTATAAACCGCTCCCTGTCACCCTTTAATGCGTTTGCCGTGATCGCAATAATGGGAACATGGGCTCCGGTGGCCCCTTCAAGCTGTCTGATCTCTCTGGTTGCTTCAATTCCGCCCATAACAGGCATCTGGCCATCCATTAAGATCAAGTCTAATTTGTTATTTTTAAATGATTCAACAGCCTTGAGCCCGTTTTCTGC
>JAUVKE010000268.1 GCA_030592105.1 Desulfobacteraceae bacterium | reverse complement strand
ATAACCAGCATGCCCTGTCGGGCACAACAAAATATGAAAATGAGATAGCGGTTAATGACATTTTATAAATTAGTAGAATTCCTTAATTCATCATTCATAATTCAAAATTCATCATTTTCTTATAAAACCATAAAAAAGCAGGAAAGTGAAATCGAAAAAGCTGAATGAAAAAGAGGGGAAATTATTTTCTCCTGAATTAGCAGAGTCTGTCAAAAAAGGCTGTTTTATTTTTGTTATATCTGCGTTTATGTTTACTGCCGGGGTCATGGTGGGGAGGGGAACTTTCCCTGTTACATTTGATCATAATCCTCTCCAGAATGAGTTGTCCTTATTGGAACAGGCTGATTCTAAAGCAGACATTGAAACCAAAAATATCATATTTGCAAAATCCCGTGATACTGACGATGCCTTTACAAAACAGGGGATACCCCCTGTTAAAAATGCGGGTACCGGTTCTATTATCCATAAAAACTGGAAATCTCGTAAAGAAAAAACTTACAAATCAGGCAGGAAAGCAATGTATCCAAAAGAAATCAGCCTGAAAAAACAGATAAAAGAAAGGAGCACTAATCAGTATATTGTTCAGATAGCTGCATCCAAAGATTCTGTATATGCTGATGAACTGGTGGTAAAACTTAAGCAAAAAGGGTTCAATGGGTACATCGTAAAAGCAAAAGTTCCCGGCAAGGGAACATTCTACAGAGTGAGGGTCGGGGCTTTTGATGACCGAAAGGATGCTTCTGCCCTGTTGAACAGATTGAAAAAAGAAAAAATATTCGGGTATATTACCCAAAAACAGGAGTAAAAATGAAAATATCCCATGATGAAGTTATTCATGTGGCAGGTCTTGCCCGATTAGAGATTGATAAAAAAGCTCTGGATAAATTTGCCACGCAAATGGGGGCTGTTTTAGAATATATGGATATATTAAACAGTGTTGATACAACAGGTGTTGAGCCTGCTTATCATGCTACACGCCTGAGCAATGCGTTTAGGAGCGATATAAAAGCGGGACATGCCGATCGGGATGATGTCTTGTTAAATGCTCCGGAACAAGAGGATGGGGCTTTTGTGGTGCCAAAAGTTGTGTAGATCTTAAAGCAGTGACGCTGAACAGCTACAAAGGATAATGATATATTATGAAGTTGCATGAATTAACAATAAAAGAAGCCCATGGACTATTAAAGCAAAAGGAGATTTCATCCCGGGAGTTGACCTGCGCCCTTCTTGACCGTATTGAAATTGTTGATGAAAAAGTCAATGCCTATATTACAGTAGCAAAGGATATGGCGATACAACAGGCAGAACTTGCAGATCAAGCCATTTCAGATGGAAAAATTACATATTTAACAGGGATTCCCCTGGGGGTTAAAGATCTGATCTGTACAAAAGGTTTGCGAACAACCTGCGCTTCCAGAATGCTTGAAAATTTTGTCCCTTTTTATGATGCTTTTGTAATAAAAAAATTACAGGAGCAAGGGGCGGTTATTTTAGGAAAGATCAATATGGATGAATTCGCAATGGGGTCATCCACAGAAAACTCTGCATTTAAGACTACCTGTAACCCCTGGGACCTGGCATCTATTCCTGGAGGTTCCAGCGGAGGGTCAGCAGCAGCAGTTGCCGCAGATTTGTGCCTCGGTTCCCTTGGATCAGACACAGGGGGCTCCATTCGTCAACCTGCTTCACACTGTGGTGTGGTTGGAATGAAGCCAACCTATGGTAGAGTTTCACGTTTCGGGCTCGTTGCATTTGCTTCTTCTCTGGATCAGATAGGCCCTTTTGCAAAAAATGTGTTTGACTGTGCTGCGTTGATGCATGGAATCGCTGGTTACGATGCCATGGATTCGACTTCGGTATCTAAAGAAATTCCGTCCTATACATCCTTTTGTAGTGATGGGTTAAAAAATATAACTGTTGGGGTGCCCCGGGAATATTTTAATCTTGCAGGGGTGGATCCTGAGGTTTTAGCTTCGGTTAACAGGGCAATAAAGACAATTGAAGATCTGGGGGCAACCTGTGTGGAAGTTTCCATGCCTTACTTTGAACCTGCTGTGGCTGCTTATTATGTAATCGCCACGGCTGAAGCAAGTTCCAACCTGGCAAGGTATGATGGTGTTAAATATGGTTTTAGAGACGAATCCCAGGGTGACCTTGTCCAAATGTATAAAAGTACAAGATCCCGCGGGTTTGGAGATGAAGTTAAGCGTCGTATATTTCTGGGAACTTATGTTCTTTCGTCAGGTTATTATGATGCATATTACAAAAAAGCATCCCAGGTCAGGAGATTGATAATGGGTGATTTTTCAAAAGCCTTTGAAAAGTGCGATGTTATTCTTTCCCCTGTGGCACCTACCCCGGCTTTTAAAATAGGAGAAAAAATCGATTCTCCATTGACGATGTATTTATCTGATATTTTCACCCTTGGGGTTAATCTTTCAGGGAACCCGGCAATATCTGTTCCGTGCGGATTCTCAGAAAAAGGGCTTCCCATTGGCCTGCAAATAATCGGAGATCATTTTGATGAGGGTAATTTGTTTAAAGTGGCTTATAATTTTGAGCAGGCCACTGAATTTCATAAAAACAGACCGGTTTTGTAAAAGTTATATAAGGAAGAACCATGGGCATTCAGCCGGAAGGTGAGGCGCTTAGAAAAGCGGTGAAGTATATTGCGGAAGAACGGAAAAATAATTCCCATCTCAAATTGTCAGGATTGATAGAAAAAGCATGTTTAAAATTTAACCTTTCTCCCAAAGAGGAAGATTTCTTGTTAAGAACATCTATTCAGGATGACAATTATAAAAACAAAGAGAATGTATGATAAAGATACTTTCTGAAAGTATTTCAAATAAAGTCGCTGCTGGAGAAGTTGTTGAACGCCCTGCTTCTGTGGTAAAGGAGTTGCTCGAAAATGCTCTGGATGCTGGAGGTACAAGAATTGTAATAGATGTGGAAAAAGGGGGGCGGTCTTTAATCAGGGTTGCAGATAACGGATCCGGAATGACCCATGATGATGCCCTTTTATCCCTTGAACGTTACGCAACAAGTAAAATTTCCAGTGAATCTGATCTTTTTTCAATAAAGACCCTTGGTTTCAGGGGTGAGGCCATTCCGAGCGTGGCATCGGTCTCCAAATTTTATATTGAAACCAATCAGAACAACCATGGACCCGGAACCAGCATCTTTGTTGATGGGGGAAAAATAAAAAAAGTCACCCGGCCCGGCGCCCCTTCCGGCACCATGGTCACTGTGAAACAGCTTTTTTTTAATGTCCCGGCCCGGCGTAAATTTTTAAAAACAATCAATACAGAGATGGCTCATATTTCTGATATTACATCCAGAATTGCCCTGGGTCATCCTGATGTTCATTTCAAAATTTCCCATAATGGAAAGATGATAAAAGACTGGTCCTCTGTATCAGACCCTTCCAACAGAGTTGCTGATATACTTGGCAAAAACATGAAAAACAGTTTTTATCAAGTTGAATACAAAGAAGGTTTATACAGGGTATCAGGCTGGATCTCATCATCTGCAGACCTTAGATCTACTTCAAGGGGTTTGTACATATATGTTAACGGGCGGTTTGTGCGGGACAAAACAGTCCGCCATGCGCTTATTGAGGGCTATGCCGGAAGATTGATGAAGGGTGAGTTTCCCACAGCAGTTCTTTTTATTACTCTCCCCCATGGGGATGTGGATGTTAATGTCCATCCTGCCAAGAATGAGGTTAGATTTTTTCAGCAAAAAGCTGTTCACGATCTGGTTGTAAAGGGGGTCTCTTCCACCATTGATATTGCAGAACAGCCAAAATGGAAAACAATCGATACAGATTATCCTGTTAAATATGCTTCTGCACCGGATCCCGCGGCCGGTTATATTTTTGAGTCCCCAGCTGATTATAATTCAACCAGGGATATATCGGGACAATTAAATATAGAAAAAACACCTGATTTTTCGAAAAAAGAGATGCCCATAAAAAAACAGACAACTTTTTGGAACAAAAAATATTTTTCAGGATTACGAATAATAGGACAGCTTCATAATGTTTACATTCTTTGCGAATCCGGTGAAGGACTTGTGGT
>JAUVKE010000141.1 GCA_030592105.1 Desulfobacteraceae bacterium | reverse complement strand
TTGTTTTTGTAGCGTATTTAATAAATTTCGTAGAATTTCTTAGTGCAGCGTAGCCAAAAAATTGCGATTGTTTGAGCGAGGCACGAGCGAGTTTCGCAATTTTGGCGGAGCAAACTTAGAAATTCAAAAAATTTATTTGCAATAGCGGAAAAAACAATTAAACTTCCCGTATTTTCTTTCTTGCAACTTTCTAACCGGACACTACTGATAAATAAGGGGTTAATTACGCACATTTATAAAAGAAGCAATAGCCTTACCAATACCCTCTTCAGTAAATGGTTTGTGAAGAATAGCGTTTACTCCGGCTTTATCAGCTGCTTCATTATCCATGGCTTCATTCTGCGTGGTCACCATGATTATCGGGAGTTTTTTCTTATCAAACCCTTTACGTACACGCCTTATCAATTCTATACCATCTATTTTGGGCATATTAAGGTCAGTGAGTATAATATCCGGTTTTTCCTGTTTGACCTTATCCACAGCTTCTTCGGGAAATTCAAACAGAACAGCTTCATATCCAAGGCTGTGCAATACCTTTCGGTATATGCTCAGGATCATCTTGGAATCGTCAACTGCAAATACCTTTGGCCTCTTTTTTTCAGCCTTTTTCTTTGTTGCCTCAAGATCTTCGGCAATATCTTTATAACCGTTTTTTATAAGAAGATTTTTAAAATAGGATTTTATATCAGGATGTGCTTTTTTAACAAGATATGAAATCCCTGTTTTTTTAACCTGGTCATCATCCATGAGGCTTAAAAAGATTTTACCGCACTGTGTATCTATGATGGTTGTTATTACTCGTTCAGCATCTTTTTTAGATCCGCTTACAAGATTTTTCATCCCAGCTAAAAGCACAGTGTTGTAATTACGATCTATGGCCCTTGCTGCTGCGGCACGAACATGGCCCTCGCTGTCCTCAAGACCTGAAGCCAGGCTGAACGCCCCTTTTTGCAAAGGAAGGAGTCCCAGGGCTTCATAGGCTGCAAACCTTACATTTGGATCTTTTGGTTCATTATAAAGAAGTTTCCGTATCGGTTCCACTGCTGCTTCATCCCGGATATCACCCAGAACATTAAGGGTATGGATTAAAAGATCGGAATCAAAATGAAGGAGATTGTTTGTTAAAATAGGTACAACTTTGGAACCGATCTCCACAAGTTTTGCCTTTCCAGCAGTTCTGACATGGGCATAATGGGACGTAATGGTTTCATTTAGTTTTTCCAGGGCATCCTGGGACTGATTTTGGGCAAAAATATCTACAATCATAATATCCAGGTCGGGGTCTATTCCGATACGTTCAGCCAGTCTGTGGAGGGCAGAACGTGTTCCTATCTGCCCCAGGGCGCTGATTGCGCAGGCTATGAGCTCAAAGCTGTCCACATAAAGATAATCAGCAACTATCGCTGCTGCAGAGGGGATACCTATCATTCCTGCTGCGTTGATGGCCCCTTTAAGAATTTTTTCTCCTTCTTCCTCTTTTAAAATCTTAAGAAGAAACGGTGTTGCTTCAGGAAGACGTATTTCTCCTGAAAGCCCGATGAATAATAATCTTGTGGCCAGATTTTCTTTTGTATTTCGCAATATGTCAAGGAGTACCTGGGGGTCATCGAGTATTCTGGAGATGAGAAGCTGCTTTATAAGGGGATGAGTCTTTGCTTCTTCAGGGGTATCCATTAATACTTCTGCCAGCAGATGAACAGCAAAATTGATATCAGCCTTTCCTATTTCCGAAAGGGCTGCCCTTACAACTTCAGGTTTCATCTCCTCAAGGTAGGCCATTACGATTTTGGCTTTTAAAATATCTTTCACCTTGATGTCATAACGGATCTCATCCAAAAAATCTTTTTCATTGATTTCAGGCATGCTATCTCCTTTTGATAATGTAACCGTGATGGATATTATCTAAACGTCCATGGTTAATGAAGCTGTTTTAAAATTTTTTTGCGCAAAATACTCTTAAGTATTTTCCCCACGGAATTTCTTGGAATTGCATCTATCTGTTCAATCCGCTCAGGATGCTTGTACCGTGCCACACCTTTTTTAAAAAGAAGGGAGGTAATGTCCGGCAGGGAGATGGATTCGCCGTCTTTCGGCACAACCCAGGCACAGACTTTTTCCCCCAGCAGATCATCCGGCATTCCAGTCACTGCTGCATCCTGGATTCCCGGATGTTCCAGGAGATAATTCTCAATCTCCTGGGAGCTTATATTATATCCCCCCCGTATTATAATATCCTTACTCCTTTCAAAAAAAGAGAGGAGATTCTCCTCTTTTATCTTAAACTGGTCTCCTGTTTTTAAAAAGCCGTCCTTTGTAAATCCCCTGTTTGTTATTTCATGATTCCGAAAATAGGATGGAATTACTCCAGGCCCTTTATATACAAGTTCCCCCACGTCCCCTGTATTAGTCAGGTTATTACCGGATTCGTCTATTATTTTTGTCTCTATAAATCCGGCTCCCTTTGATCTCCATTTTACACCTTTTTTTCCAAAGTGGGGAAAATGATCGACTCTTAAATTTATATCAGGGATATCTTTAATACCGGAAACTATGCCAGCCCCTTCATTTTGTCCCCATAAATTTCCTATTTCAATATTCCAGCGTTTTTTAAATTCTTTTAATACCCATAAAGAAGGGGGGGCTGAGCCTGTGGAGATGGAGCGTACAGAGCTCAAATCGAGGCTGTCAACTTTGGGATGCTTGGCAATAATATTTAATATTGCAGGTACAAGGAGCATATAATTAACCTTTTCTTTGATCACCTGCTTCATGAAAAGATCCAGATCAAAGGGATGATGAATAACCAGACACCCGCCGAGTATAAGCCAGGGTAAAAAAATCGATCCCACGGAAGCCATATTAACCAGGGGACCTGTAACTATCAGTCTGTCACCCGGTTTTACCCCGGTGGCCTCCTGTAGGGTCGATATTCCCAGCCAGTTATTATGGCTAAGGGGGCAACCTTTTGGCCTGGCCTCGGTGCCTGATGTCCAGCAGATTGTAAAAATATTGTTTGGATCAATATCGATATCATCTAATATGCCTGAAATATCTCCTTTGCTCATTTTTCTGATCTCTTCATGGGTTATTACATGCTCAAGATCAGGGAAGGTTGATTGAAGGCTTTCCCCCATTTCCCTGTGTTTGAACCGGTTAAATTCTTCAACCGTTATAAAGGCCTTTGCCTTTGTAATTTCGGCTATATAAGAAAGCTCGGCTTCTCTTAAAAGGATCGGAACAGGAGAAATAATAGCCCCTGTTCTTGCAATGGCCAGGTAGAGCATCCCTAATTCCCAGCAATTGGGGAGCTGAACCATTATGATATCATCCTTTTTAATACCTTTTTTTAATAATTCTTCTGCAAGCGCATCAATAGATCTGTCCAGTTCTTTATAGGTAAGCCTTTCAGGGGGGAAACCTGTGAGCTCCTCTTTATTTAAAGGATCGATTATACATATCTGGTCCGGTTTTGTGTTAACATGCTCTTTAAATATATTGATGAGGTTTTTTTTGCCCCAGATGCCCATTTTTTCATACTTTTCTATATCTTTTTTAGAAGCTAAGATCATTATTTCTCCTTAAATTCTGCTTGCCAGCGGCTCCATCCGTCTTCTATATAAAATACCTTTTTATATCCCACAAACCAAAATTTTTCAGCCAGATTCCGGGCAAGATCACATTTACTCCCATCACAATAGGTTATGATTATTGTTTCAGGAGCATTTTGAAGTAAAAAATTTTCCACAAGTTCATCAAAATCCTTTTCGTAAAAATTCAGGGCCCCGGGAATATGCCCCTCTTCGAAAATAGTTGCAGGTCTTGCGTCAAGAAGAATTGCCTTTTTGTTTTTAAGTATCAGAAGGGCTTTTGCAACAGATATTTCAGCTGCGGCATCTTTTTTTTGTTCATTTATTTCGGAGTCTGGGAAAAAAGATATACTATTCGGTCTTATCTGATTGAGCAAAATTGCGATAAAAAAAGAAGCAAAAAAAATTGCCCCTGCTTCATAGGATGTCTGTTTAAAGTTTTTGCTGTTATTGGGGTATCTTTTCATTGATTAATGCCGGAAATGCTGGATTTGCGCATCTATAGTACCTGAAAGAAAATTAAAATTTTACGTTCGGCGCTAAATATAAATTTGAGTAATTTTTTTATGATATTCTTTCCATCTTATAAATATAACTTTATCTCTTTACAATAAATATTATTTGGGTTTCAGAACTTAAGGTGATTTTTTTTGCTTGACTAAGTAATAAAGTTTACTATATATGTAAAAAAGGTTAATTTTTTATAATAATTTTGTTGTAATATGTTAGCCATAAGATGAAAAGAGATTTAAATAAATTGGTTGTAAAGAGAATCATCCCCTACAATCTTTTTTTGCTCTGCTGATAATTATTCTGTTCTGCTGAATTCTTTTGAATTTCAATGTAATGCACTTTACGTATCTATATACGTCTCTTGCTCTGTATTTTGCCCAGAACCTCCTGCTGACTTTATTTTTGTGCAATGTCTGGTACGCTCCTGATAGATACTGATTTAGTTTCCTCTATTGATTAAGTTCATGGTGATTAAGTTCATGGTGATCGATTTTATTGCTGATTTTAAAATTTCTTTTCATCTAAAAAAAAAGCTGTTTTGCGAATCGCAAAACAGCTTTTTCGATTTTTTCTTCAGGGAAAAATTAACCCTCTTTTTGAGCAGCCAGATCAGTAAAGGTTTTTGCCATTTCATCCAGATCTGATCCAGGGGGAAAGTAGCTCACCAGGCCTATCTCTTTTAGCCGGTGAATTTCATCAGGAGCCACGATTCCGCCGAAAACCACAGGTATATCGACAGCATTTTTTTCTTTTAGCAGGTTCATCAGTTTTTGGGCATAATCAAGACCTGTTGATGAAAGAGAGCCTATTGCTATGATATCGACATCTTCATCCAGAGCAGCAGCAACAATGGTTTCAGGATACTGGTTTCCCAGGTAAACAACTTCCATCCCTGTGTCTCTTAACAGCCTGTTTACAACGGTTACTCCCCGGCTGTGAATGTCAAAGCCCAATTTTGCTGTTAATACTTTAACCTTTTTCATTACATTGCTCCTTTCATTCCGTAAAATGGACTATCCGCAGCCTTGCATGGGTGCCGCCGTACTGTTATATCGCACATCTCTTCAAGGGTGGCATAAACTTTTACAGCTTTCATGGTTGCAGGCATTACATTGTCCCCATTGTCATCGGCCTCTTTAAGTTCAGCCAAGGCCTCCTGTACCGCAACATTATCCCGTTCTTTTTTAAGCTTTATTAATCTGTCTTTTAATTTATCTCTAAGATTGGGATCTGTTTTAAAATAGGAGATTCCGGATGCTATTGCATCATCACGATAACAGTTAACTCCAACAACCCGTTGTTTTCCGTCCCTCAGGTTGTCTTCATGTTGACAGATCGCATGTTCCCTGTGGTTCATTAACCAGCCAGAGTCGATGGCACCGGCCCAGCCGCCCTGCTCTTCGAGTTCTTCAAAAAACTCCCAGGCCTTTTCTTCTATATTTTTTGTAAGTCTTTCAACAAAATAGGAACCGGCCAGGGGATCCACAGTATTGGTAACATTGGTCTCGTCCTGGATAATCTGCTGGGTTCTCACGGAAAGAATGGCGGATTCCTCGGTGGGGTTACAAATTGCTTCATCATAGGAGCATACATGGAGGGACTGAACTCCTCCGAGGACAGCAGCCATTGCCTGGTAAGAGGTGCGTATGGCGTTATTCAGAGGCTGCTGATACGTAAGTGTGGAGCCTGCAGTCTGCACATGGAATCTCAGGGTTTTGGTTCTTGGATTTTTAGCTTTATATTTTTCTGTCATTAATTGCGCCCACATTTTTCTTGCGGCTCTCATTTTGGCTATCTCTTCAAAAAAATCATTATGAGATGACAAATGAAAGGCAAGGTGGGGTACAAAATCGTCAACTGTAAGCCCCCTGTCCCTTTCTAATACCTCATCTATAATCATTACTGCTGATGAAAAGAGTCCTCCAAGTTCTTCATAGGCGCTGACCCCTGATTCTCTGTAATTATACGATGTAAAACTCACAGGATTCCACTTGGGAGCGTTAATTGCGCACCATTCAACAAGATCTCCGCAGAGCCTTGTAATCTGTTTTACAGGGAGAGTCGTCGGATCAAAGCAGCCTCCAAAGGAGGTGGGGTCACCTTCCGAAGTCCCATTTACCATATTTAAGGGGATCCCCCGGTTTTCCGCCATGGCGAGGTACATTGCCGTATGGGGGCATGTGGAATTCATCCCCTGAATAACAGCGGTGGATACCCTTTCAATGGGGAGTCCTTCCAGCATAATTTCCATATCCTGTAAAGAACAGACATTCACTCCCCCAACGCCGAGTTCAATTTCAACCTCAGGTGCTGTGGGATCAAAACCGCACATGCTGGCATTATCTATGGCAATGGCAAAGCCTGTGGAGCCATTTTTGTAGAGAAGTTTAAACCGTTCATTGGTATCCTGTGCCGAATTAAGTCCGCTGAACTGTCTTATTGTCCATAATCTTTTTCTGTACATGGATGAATGTATTCCGCGGGTAAAGGGTTCCGCGCCTGGGGATCCGATTTCTTTGTCATAATCGATGTCTGCGGTATCCTCCGGTGTATAGAGTCTTTTTACTGGAATTTCGGAATTTGTGGTAAAAAATTCCTTTCGTTCACCCGATTTTGCTTTTGGCAGTTTTTTTTCTTTCATAATGAGCATCCTTATTTATTAAAATAACTTTGTAACTATTCAGCCGATAAATTAATAGAATTCCTTAATTCATCATTCAAAATTCATCATTCAAAATTCATCATT
>JAUVKE010000303.1 GCA_030592105.1 Desulfobacteraceae bacterium | reverse complement strand
GATTTAATGTAAATCCTCCTCCATCGTTAAAATGATTCCCCATGAGAAGATTATATCTTTCCCCTATGGAACCTTGATCTTCAAACTGAGTGTTGAATGAAAAATCGAGACCATCAACCTCTTTAAAATCTTTTGTAATAATGTTTACCACGCCGATTACAGCCGTGGTCCCGTAAAGTGATGAGCCAGGACCCCGCACCACCTCGATCCGTTCAATATTGGCAACCGGCAGGTCGAAGAGGGGAATTTCCGGAAAACCGTTTAAGGCAACACCGTTTAGCATAAAAAGGATGTCGTCTGCTGATGAATTTTTTAGTACCCCCCGTATTTCCATGACAGGTAGATTTCTGCGATTGTAATAAACGCTGATTCCGGGGAGAGAGCCAAGTGCATCGTATATGGTTTGCGCCCCTGTTCTGCGAAAATCTTCCGAAGTGATAATCGATATACTGGAGGCTGTTTTGGCCTGGGATTCAGGAATTTTAGAGGCGGTAATAATTTTTATATCAAGGAGAGCATCCAGGGACATGGCAAAGACAGATTCTTTGTTATGATCCTCTGAACAAAGAAGCTTGTTATCAGTTTCAGGGATTGATAACTGACTGCCAAGGGCTGTTGAAAAGCAGGGATTTAAATGAACAGTGCCAGCTATCAAAAATAAAGAAAATATGTTGAACAAAAAAGTGTGAGTAAAGGATGTGTTCACTTCCTTCCCCTCATTTTTAATGATTTTACAAAGAGCTCCGTTGAAAACAGCAAATCAAGATGAAAAATACCTTAAAACAGAAAAATTTATTTGTCAAAAATATGTGTGCTAAAATATAAATTTGCCAGAAAAAATAATACCCGTAAAATTTACGAATATTATTTTTTCTGCAACTATTAAAACCTTTTATCTTGAAATTGAGATTAAATTATTTTAAACTCCTGAGGATATTTATAATAATGTTATAATCCAGTAATATTATACAGGCTTTGTTTATCAGAAAATTACAAAGGGGTTGAGTTGATATAAAAAAGAATTATCAAAAGGGGAAAAATATGAAAAATGCGTTGAGTAAAATCACAGATATTGTTTCGGATCCTTATGCTTTTGTTAAAAGCACCAGGGAACATACCGGAAAAAAAGTTATAGGATGTTTTCCCATGCATGTGCCGGAAGAGCTGGTTCATGCAGCTGGAATGCTTCCTGTGGTAATATGGAGAAGCAACGAAGCTGTTACATGGGGCCATGCCCATGTGCCGCCGTATGACTGCGGCATAACAAGAAGTTTTGTGGACGATGCGGTAAGGGGGAAATTGTCATTTATGGACGGCATGGTTTTTCATGTGAGACAATGTTTGCAGGCAGGGGAATTTCCTTATATTATGGAAAGAAATGTAAAGCCTGCATATCAAAAAAATCTGTATCTTCCTGCTCTTTATCCGGGTGCTGCAACTAAAGATTTTACAATTACGGAATTAGAGGTTTTCAAAACTTCCCTTGAGGAATTTTCAGGAAATAAAATAACCGATGAAAATCTTAAAAAAAGCATTGAAATATACAACTTGAATCGTTCCTTACTTGAACGGGTTTATGAAATAAGAAGGGAAAAACCGGAAATACTTAAAGCCAAAGAGATAATGCAGATAGTCTGGTCCAGTATGCTGATGCCCAAGGAAGACCATAACAAAATCCTCACAGAGCTGGTAAGCGCCATGGAAGCAAAAGAGGTGATTCCTGATAAAACCAGGATTAGAGTCATCCCTGTGGGGGGACTTTGCCAGACAATTCAAACCGATATTTTAGACCTTATAGAAGATCTTGGGATGATTATCCCGGATGATGATCTCTATATGGGGTCAAGATATTTTGCAAATAAAGTCAGCCTTGATGGTGATCCAGTGGATGCTCTTGCAAAACGTTATCTGACAAAATCCCCTTTATGCCCGACCAAAGGTGTTTGGGATATACATTGGGGTGATGAGGCAATAAAAAAGTTAAAAGATAATAATGCCAAAGGAATTATAAGTGTACTTATAAAGTATTGTCCTCCCCATGCCTGCTATTATCCTGATTTTAAAAGCAAAATGGATAAAGAAGGTATTAATGAGATAATGATACAGGTGGAACATGAGATTATCTCACTGGAATCCGTTAAAACCAGACTGCAAACATTCGTAGAGATAATGGGGGGTGTATAAAATGGGGATTAAATATAAAGTAAACAGGCTTGAGACCACTAATGAAATAAGGCCCCTTGTTGACAAACACTGGGCAGACTTGAGAACCGCCAAGGAAAGAGGGGAAAAAGTGGCATGGGCATCGGGTCCGACCTTTATTTTTCCATATGCCATGGGTATGAAATGTCATTTCATGGCAGGATATTCCGCATACTGCGGTGGAATAGGTGCAGGAGAAGAAGTCCTGAAAGTGGCGGAGATGACAGGGGATCTTCCTGAAACATGCTCATATCACCGCCTCCATATGGGAATGGGAGAAGCCGTGGCAAGGAATATTCCAATAAATCCCCAGGCAATACTTCCCATGCCGGACCTTATGGTTGCCGGCCGCCTTTGTCCTGAAATGTCCCATTATGCAGAAGGACTTAACCGGAGATTCGGAATCAGAGTTCTCCCTGTTGATCTTCCAAGCGTTTATGATATAGAAGATGCGCCCAGAATAAGGGAGTTTGTTTACAGGCAGTTTAAGGAAGTCGTTATTCCCACAGTGGAGGATGTTTGCGGAAAGCCCTTTGATTATGACCGTATGAGTGAGATTTTAAGCGTTTTAAAAAAGGTGGCCACCTTAAGAAATCAGTGCTGGGAATATTTTAAGGAAAAACCGTCCCGGTGGACTCTCTGGGATTACGGCGTAAGTATAGCCCCTGTATTTTATATGATGGGGAATCCTGAAGGTATTACATACTATGAAAAACTTTTAAAAGAACTTCAGGAAAGAAAAAAGAATAATATCCCTGCCATAGCGCCGGATGGTGAAAAATATCGTCTGTACTGGGATGGATGGCTTCCCTGGGCATTTCTTGGAAAATTTATGCGTAAATTTACACCCAATGGAGCTGTATGTATTTGCGGCAGGTATCCCTGGGAATTTTTTCCAAATCCGGAGCTAATTGATCCTGAAAATCCTGTGGAGTCCTGGGCAGATCTATATTATGGGAATGGACGTCTTATACATCATTTTTCTCCCAGGGGAACAGTCGATTTAATAGGCGAATTAATTGAAGATTACTCCATAGACGGACTTGTGATGTTCTCTTCCAAAACCTGCAGAATAATGAACCTGTCCCAGCCCGACATAATAGATACTCTGGATAAAAAATACGGAGTTCCCGGTGTGATTGTGGAAGGAGATATGATAGATCCTGCCATGATTTCGGATTCCCAGATAGAAACAAGGCTTGAAGCACTCTACGAAATGATAGATTCCAGAAGAAAGTAAGTCAGCTGCTATGTATATAAATGTTCATATAAACAATTTCAGAGCTTGGTCAAATTTCAGTAATACACTGAGCTATAATAAAATTTAAAAACCTCTGGAACTCGCTACGCTCAAACAGCCAGAGTTTTTTAAATTTCACCATAGCTCAGTTTCGCATCTGCTTTATGAAATTTGTTATCTGAACATCTATAGTTTCAGCTATAATCTGCTTAAATTATGAAAAATTTAAGCAGGTTATACCTGAAGCATGCTAAAATCAGCATAACCAAATAATTACGATTTTTTGAT
>JAUVKE010000494.1 GCA_030592105.1 Desulfobacteraceae bacterium | reverse complement strand
TTTAAATCCTTTCGAGGGGTCTTCATCAAACCTTTGTCCTAATGGGTGTGGCTGGTAATTTTTTCATTATAATTTTCTTGTTTTTTATTACAGCTTTTCAGGAGTAAGGTACTATTAAAAAATCACGATAAAAACAAGTGATTATTTTGTTTTTAAAAACTGGTGGTCTCCAATTGTTTCAATCATTCTTTTTTCTTCCGGGAGTGCAATACGGATATCATTTCGATGGGTAAGGCCGCGTTCCATATCTTCATCAATAAATCTGAGGTCATCCTCTTTAATCCGCAAGGCATTCAGCTCATCCGGCACTTCTGCTGCGGGGTAGACTACAAAGGCTATATTCTGGAACCATATTTTTTTAAATGCAGAAAATGTAAAGCTGATATTCCCTCTTGACGGATCTGCAAGAAAAACATGGTCTTTATATGCATATTTAAAGACCACAAAATGGCGGTAGCCATGTAACTGCAAAGGAACTATGCATGGCTGATCAAGTTCAGCAATATCTTCTATTTCCGCCTTATACCCTTCTCCTTTATAACCTAACACGTTTACAAAGCATTTCATGTCAAAAAGGGAAAAAGCCCTTCTCTGGGCTATTTTTGCAGCATCTCCATACCTGACCATGCCGCTGATAACCTGCATCTCATCAAAATCTTCACCAAGGTAATGATTAAGGAGTGTAACAAGGGCAGCAGAACCGCAGCTGTAGTCGTACATCTGCTTTACAATATTGGCCTGTTTAAATTCTGATTCAGGTTTTATTTCGTGCCTGATTGCTGTTTTGTGGTATGAAGTTCCTGCATCTATACTGATATTGCCTTTGGGAAGGTCTTCTACATTATGAAAACCGGCAAGAAGCAGGGCAATTAATGCAAAAGCCGCTATAACAGACATATTATTTTGATTATGGGGAATGAGGTGTGAATGATTATGAGCCTCTATTTATTGTCATATTCTGGTTATTATAATGCTCCTGGAACTCTGACGTAAAATGAATGCATCTGTATTCCGTCAATGGCAGCGGGCCCAAAATCACTGGCGCCCATTGAAACATTCTCTATTCTTACAGTTCCGTTTACAGGCAGATCGATCTGTGCATACGGGACGGGATTTTCATAATTAGTCTCTATTGATATCGGCGTTGATTCATCAATATCACCTATAGCAAGAGGTCCTGAAAATGTCCAGGTTAAAGGGTCGGCAGGGTCGCCTGAGGCGGTTTGTGAAAGATTAATGCTGTTAAACGACAGCTCATCTCCGATATCATTATATATATATGCAAATTTTCCAAGGGACAGGCCGATCAGTATGTCCTGATGCAAAAGTCCGCTTCCCTCTGGAAAAAGGTCAAGTCTGTGTCTGTATCCTGAAAGGGCTATATCTTCGATGGAAAGGCTGCCAAGAGGCAGGTCACAAAAAGTAATACTTTCTAAATTTATGTGGGGCAGGTTTATATTCGCTGACAGGTCAGGCACCTCAAACACCAGATACCTGGATGCCGTCCCTTCTGTATCAGGCATAAAATAGAGCTGCACTGCCCCGCCTGCTTCAGGGGTGTTAAAGGAAAAACCCTGGCCTGCGCCGTTGTCTATATTCAGGTTTTTAAATTCAATGGCATTGACAAGATCGCTGTCTGTAATCTTTAAGGTGCCGTCTATCGAAATTGAAACACCGGAATTTGAAACTTTTAAAGCATATAAAATATTACCTGCAGATAATTCGCCGAGCTCTTTATTGGTTAACTCTTCCATTCCAAAAGCTGCAGAAATAAAGGTGCTAAAAATAAAAACAAAGGCAAATAGTATAAATTTTAAATTTTTCATTTTTTTAATAACTTTTTTTAAAAATAAAAAGAGCGGCAAAGGCGGGGCAGCCTTTACCGCTCTTTTATTTTCATTAAATCATGTTAAACATTCTTTTT
>JAUVKE010000031.1 GCA_030592105.1 Desulfobacteraceae bacterium | reverse complement strand
CCGATTGTATCGCAAAGTATATGAGCAGACATTTCCGATAAAAGAGAAACATAAAACGAACGGCCACGCAGTAATTTTGATCTGTATTTTCGGGTATCGCCATATCCTGAAAAAATAAAATTCTGAATTCCGTAAAAATTACCGCTGATCAAAAGAAATTTTTGTTTGTTTCTTTTTTTGACGGCATCAATATTAAGACTGTCATTAACCTTGTGATAAAGATAAAGAGCAGAGGCAAAGGCAGAAGTCAGCCGTAAATGGTCATATAAAGAAACATCAGGCAATACATCTCCCGCCCTTGCTGAAGGTATGGATGACGTATATGACATAATCAGACTTTCAAAATGTTCAAACCATAAAGATAAATTTTCATTTTTGTGTCTCAGTTTTTTTAATTCGCTGATAAATCCATCAAAAAGCTTCTGATAATGGATTTTTGAGTCATCGTTTGAAATAATGCTCTTTTTTTCAGGAAATATATATTCTGGGGATAACGGTTTAAGGGGATATGCAAATGAAAAATTATCCGGTGCATCCATGCCTGGATTTTTTAATTGCTCAAATAGCGGCAGCAGCCTGGTTTTTCTATAATTTCTAAAAGAGATTTGCTTGTTATCGTGATCAGCAAATCTTGTCCTGTCCATGCCGCTTGTAAGCCAATCTGCCTCTGTAATTATTTGCTGTAAAGGGGTTTCAGGATTGTGATGTCCGGCAGCAAGATTAATAAAAAAATCCCCATCACCCCACCCGCTCTTGTTAAATTCAAGCGGCAGGTCATTTTTCATATATTCAATAAAGGCTGAAGTATATACAGCATGATGATGAGTGTGCCGCCCATCTCTGAAAGGCAGGTAGGCGCTGTTGTCATTAATATACTGCTCAGTAATATCCAATACATCTTTATCTGCAAATTTACCGATGTCATGAAAAAATGCCGCAATAGCAATTTTCAATGTTGTATCATCCATAGTTTACTCCAATATAAATGCTTTTTTCATCAGGGTATAAATATACCTCCACAGCCTCTCTAATATTCTCAACCGCCTCCTCAAATGTATCCCCCTCGGAAATACAGCCCGGAAACAATGGCACATAAACAGTAAAACCACCCTCTTCCGCCGTTTCAAAGACCGCTTGAATTTCCATGCGTCAATCTCCTCCAATCATAAATATCTATACCACATCTTTATCCCATTTTTTTTTGCGTCGGTTTCAACTTCTGCAACGTTGCTGTTCGCATGCTTCTAAAAAGCACATTATACCTTTTGCTGACAAATTTTTTTTAAGTTATTCGTAAAATTGCCTTAAAAGATACTATAGAATAAAATCAGTTGCTTTGATTCGGGTTAAAATTTTGACAACCATTTTCCGAAAACCGGATCAACAATCCCCCAGACATCGTTATCTCTTTCGATAAGATCGAGTTTTTCAAGCTTGTTTTTTGCATACTGAACTCCGTCCACCGATAGCTTGTGACGTTCCAGATAGCCGGTTGCAAGAATCTTTGAGGCCGTTTCCTCTGCGATAGCTCTTAATAAGGATATTTGAGGTCCAGTAAGGCCTGAATGATGAATTTATCAAAGAGATTTTTCTTAATCCTGCTTTTTTACATCATGAAATTATGATTATCCAATTTGATTATGCCCCCGTCTCTACAACTCCCTTTTTTGCCGCCAAAAAGGCCGGTATAATTTTTTTTCCCGTCCCTTGTGGTGATTACATGAATTGCGTCAACATAACGATTGCTTTGCTGCAGCGCATACAGGGTTTCGGTTATAACCTGGGACTGAGGCCGGTTACAGCCAATAATATAGTTTTCATTTTATTATCTCTGCTTTTATTTTACCCAGGCCAAATGAGGTTTGTTTGCCGAGATGGACCTTTTCACAAAACTCAATCAGGGGAAGATATTCCTGCAAATTCCCTTCATAGGTTACGGAACCTGTTATGCCGCCCATGAGCATGCTTTTGTTCTGGCGAAATGAGTATCGTTCCCAGTCAAACCATTTTAAACTTGAATCCAGGATTTGAACGGATGCGGCTTTTTTGACAAGACCTTTGTAGTCAATCAAAGGTTCTCCGGCGCCGTAACAGTTAAAAAGAGAAGATACTCTTCTTAGCATTGCCCGCACCAGAACGTGAAAGGGGAGATCCGCCTTAAGCCTGTTTTCAAACTTGAGCCTGAGGGGTGTTTCGCAAATCAGTTTTAAAGATATTGTTTTATCTGAAAGGTTCGCAGGATCGTTAATGGATAAAACTTCCTGCTTGTTTGCAGTATTTAATTTTTCATCAAGGGCAGAATAGATAAGAGAAGATCCGTTTATCACCTCTTTTAATATGAATCTGCCTCTGATCCCGTTTATTTTTCTTCCTATGCCGATTTTGCCCATCTGTTCAAATGCATATATGAAATACGGCAGGCTGTTGCTGATTTCACCAAAAAGAAGAAGATTAAAATTAAAGGAAGATTCTTTTGAAAATTTTGTTTCAGTTGTTAAGGGCGGTTCTATGACAAAGGGGTGGGGAGGGGATGCTGTTCTTGAACCTTCAGGTAGAGCCATAGAGACTGAAGTTTCAAAAACAAGGGCATATATGCACCTTTGCCTTAAAAGGCATTGATCGCATTCCTGTTTTTTTAAAGCGCAGACAACTTTTTTTAATGCCCTGCCAAAAACTCCTCTAAAAGTAGATCCCTTATAATGCGGAAGGTATGCGTCATTTTCAAAAATACAAAAAAACCGGTATTCCCCATACAGCATAGTTGCTCCTGACAAAAAATGTTTTTTAAATATTACAATTTTAATATTAGTAAATATTCAAAGGAGTAACTATTCAGCGTCGCTGACGATTATAGTAGTTTTCTATGTTGTTGAAAAGAGCTTGCTCTGCCTCAGCTACTGTTCGACCAGGTTCTTTTGACAACTGGACATTACGTTTAAAATCTGAATCATATTTTCTGCGCTGCTGAACACTCATAATTTTCTCCTGTCATTATTATTATCAATGACTTAGCTAAGTGTCCACTCATTTCACAGCAGGATCAGGTTCTTTTTTACGATTTCTTAGACGTTGGTTTTTCATGGTTTAACCAGATTATACCTGTTGCTATACAGATTATCAGTAGTGTCCGCTTATTAGAAAGTTGCAAAAAAGAAAATACGGGAAGTTTCTAACCGGACACTGCTGGGGAATTATACTATAAATAAAACCAGGTTGACTGTTCATCAGCTTTTCGAGAAGGAGCAAAATCTTCTTTGAAAATTTTGGCTAAAGAGTGTAGCATAAACATAGTGATGCCTTTATTCTGTTTTTTGTTTGTCGTAAACAATGCATAACACCATATGGCCTCGTTGCCAAGTTAACATATTGAAATTAAAAATATTTTTTATATTTATCAAAAAGATGGTAATTATCTGACAATCTATAGATATTCAGATAATAAATTTCATACGGCCAGATGTTAGAACTGAGCTATGGTGAAATTTAAAAAGCTCTGGCTGTTTGAGCGTAGCGAGTTCCAGAGGTTTTTAAATTTTATTATAATTCAGTCTATTGATGAAATTATTTATGTGACGGTCTATATAACCGCTTTGCAGGATAAACAAAAGCTTTGAAACCAAAAACAGGGGGCACAATGACCATACAAGAATTAAATCCTGGTAAAATATTAAAGATGTCAGGTAGTTACTGGGAAACCTGTACTCTTCATGCAGGGGTTAAGCTGGATATCTTTACTCTGTTGGGTAAAGAGAGTATGACCGGTGAGGAATTGTCAAAAAAGCTTAACAGCGATAAAAGGGGGACAATCATGTTGTTAAACGCCCTTTCAGCAATGGATTTTCTCAAAAAAAAAGATAATAAATACGCCAACACCCCATTGAGCGCTGTTTTTTTAATCAAAGACTCCCCAAAATATGTGGGGCATATTATAATGCACCATCATCACCTCGTTGAATCCTGGAATAATCTTGATAAGGCTGTTATGTCCGGCAGACCGGTGAGAGACAAAGTATCTCATTTTAAAAAAGAAGAAAGGGAAACTTTCCTGATGGGGATGTTCAACATTGCCATGAACCTTGCGCCGGTGGTGGCCCCCTTAATTGATCTTTCCGGCAGACGCCGTTTACTCGACCTTGGCGGCGGTCCCGGAACTTATGCCATCCATTTTTGCATGGAATATCCGGACCTTAAAGCCACGGTCTTTGATCTGCCGACCACGCGTCTGGTTGCTGAAAAAATTATTGGTGATTTTGGCCTCACTAAAAGAATCAATTTTATAGAGGGAGATTATACGGCGGAGGATATTAAAGGTAAATATGATGTGGCCTGGATGTCCCACATTCTCCATGGTGAATCGGATAAAGACTGCCGCAATATAATCGGCAAAACTGTTGCAGCCCTGGAACCGGGCAGTATGATTTTGGTCCACGATTTTATTTTAAAAAACAGCATGGACGCCCCTCTTTTCCCGGCGCTTTTTTCCCTTAACATGCTTGTGGGAACATCTTCAGGTCAGTCCTATTCTGAGAAACAGATAATCGATATGTTAACGGAAGCCGGTGTAAAAAAACTTCATAAAATTAATTTTGAATCTGTTAATGATTCCAGTATCATTGCCGGTTTTGTTTAATGGGGTGCAATACAAAAAAATAACAAACAAAAAAACACCGAATATTGACATTTATAAGACATTATGTAATGCAAAGATGAGCATCCGGTTTTATCCATCTTCACCCATGTAAAAAAAGCTTTTTCTCAACGTCCTCAATATAACCCATAACTTATTGCGAGGTATTATGCAGGAAAAAGGAAATTCCTATGGACTCCACCGGGTCATTGAGCCCGAGAATGTCCTTCCCCAGCCAGCCCTGTGCCTGGACAATGATTTCAGTAAACTTTACGACAACGAAATCCTTTGCAATGTAACCACCCTCAATATTGACTCGGCATCCTTTACAGACATAAAGGAACTTTGCCGAAATGACCCTGAAAAAATCAAAAAAGAAATTCTTAATATTGTAAACAAATACGGTAAACTTAAAAATCCCCGAACCGGTTCCGGCGGGATGTTTATCGGCACGGTCGCTGCCCTGGGGAAAAGTTTAAAAGAAAAAATTGATTTAACCCCGAAAGATAAAATTGCAAGCCTTGTAAGTCTTTCTTTAACCCCCCTTCGAATAGATAAAATAACAAAAATACATATTAAAAAGGATCAGGTGGAGATTAAAGGCCAGGGAATTCTTTTTGAAAGTGGTATATGGGTAAAACTTCCCGGGGATATTCCTGAAACCCTTTGCCTGGCGGTTTTAGACGTTGCAGGGGCTCCTGCCCAGGTGGACAGACTCATTCTCCCCGGCGATACAGTGGGGGTACTCGGCGCCAGGGGAAAATCGGGACTTTTAAGCTGCTACCAGGCAAAAAAAAAAGCCGGCCCCCAGGGGAAAGTAATAGGAATTGTTCACAGCGAAGATGGAATTGAAGATGTAAAAAATGCCCCCTTTGTCGATGAGGTCGTCATTGGCAGCGGGGATGATCCCCTTTTTCTCCTTGAAAAAATAGAAAGTATCACCAAAGGAGAATTGTGCCACAAGGTAATTAACTGTGTTTCCAGAAAAAACTGTGAAATGGGAGCCATTCTCATTACAAAATCCAGGGGAACAGTCTATTTTTTCTCCATGGCAACAAGTTTTACCAAAGCTGCCCTTGGCGCAGAAGGTGTGGGAAAAGATATTGAGCTTATAATAGGAAACGGCTACTGCGAAGGCCATGCTGATCTTGCACTTTCAATTATGCGGGAGAGCAGATATTTAAGAGATCTTTACACTAAAAGATACTGTTAAACCTTTTGCACATAAAATAATTCCCCTTTTCTCTTATTTTTATCCAATGCAAAGCTTATCAAGGAGGATAATGATGATTGAAGCAAAAGAAAAACCATATGCAAATGTCCCCCCTGAACAATGGAATGACTGGAAATGGCAGATAAAAAATCGGCTCACAAGTGTTGATGATGTTATCCGGATGCTGCATCCATCTGAAAAAATAATCGAAGGGATAAAAAGATCGACCCAACACTTTCGAATGGCAATCACACCCTATTATGCAAGTTTGGCGGATTTGTCAGCCACCCATTGCCCCATTAAAGCCCAGGCCCTGCCCACAGCAAGCGAAGCTGAATTTGAAATTTCCGACATGGACGATCCATTGGAGGAGGACCGGGATTCACCGGTTCCCGGCCTGATTCACAGATATCCGGACAGGGTTCTTTTGCTGGCAACGGAAACCTGTTCCATGTATTGCAGACATTGTACAAGACGAAGAATGGTGGGGCATACGGATAATCCTGTTAATACCAAACAGATGGAAAATGCCATAAAATATATTGCCTCCAAAAAAGAAATCCGGGATGTAATAATCTCAGGGGGTGATCCATTAACAATGAGTGATGGAAAGATTGAAAAAATCCTTAAAGATTTAAGAGCAATCCCCCATGTTGAAATCATCAGGATCGGCTCCCGAACCCCGGTGGTTCTACCAATGCGGATCACCTCCTCCCTGATTGAAATGATGAAAAATTACCACCCCATCTTTATCTCAACCCATTTTAATCACGCTAAAGAGATTACCCCGGAATCGAGAAAAGCCTGCAACAAACTTGCCGATGGCGGATTCCCCCTGTTTAATCAAACCGTTCTTTTAAGGAATGTAAACGATTGCCCCCATGTGATCAAAGAGCTGAACCAAAAGCTTTTAACAATAAGAGTCAATCCTTATTATATTTACCAGTGTGATCTTTCCCAGGGGATTTCACACTTCAGAACATCCCTTGGCCGTGGGATTCAGATCATTGAAGCCCTCAGAGGACATACATCGGGGCTGGCCGTACCCACATTTGTAGTTGATCTTCCCGGGGGAGGCGGAAAAGTACCCCTTATGCCCAACTATATTCTGGCAAGATCCGATGACAAGGCCGTATTAAGAAATTATGAAGGGGCCATTATCGTATACACAGAACCCCACAGATGGGACAGTATATGCGGCCATGACCCGGCATGTGGAAACCAGCGGTATAAATCGACCAAAGGGCCGGGAATGCTGATGAGCAAACCGAATACAGTGCTGGAACCTAAAAAACGGACCATCGATAAAAATATTCTGTAATGATATTAATCGCGCTTACAGGAGGTGATAAGTTATGGCACAACTTCCCATTGATTTAAAACAGGTAAAACGGATCAAAAAGGTCGCTGAAAATATTGCGAAAAAAATCGATGCATACTTTTCGGACTATTCTTCCGTATCTGTGGAACGGACTCTCCTGAGACTGTATGGCGTAGACGGCGTAAATAAAGAGGGAACCCCCATGCCCAACTCTGTTATCCAACGGGTTAAAGAGAGTGTGGGGATTCATAACGGCATATCCGGACTCTTTGCAGCAGCCATGATTCAAACAGAAAAATCAGCACAAAAAACAGCTGAAGCCATTGAACAAAAAGAGATTGATTTAAAAAAACTAAAATCTGTTCCCAGCGAACAGATACTTAAAAAAGAAGAAGAACTGATTCAATATGCCCTGCATATAATCGATTCCAGCCGTAAAAGAAAAGAAGAAAAAATAAAAAAATATTCCTTGCCTGAACAGCCCTGGCGATACTTGATTGTAGCCACCGGCAATATTTATGAGGATCGGACACAGGCAGAGGCCGCAGCCATCTCAGGGGCCGATATCATCGCAGTAATAAGAAGCACAGCCCAGTCCCTCCTCGATTATATTCCCCACGGCTCCACAACAAAAGGTTTTGGAGGAACCTTTGCCACCCAGGCCAATTTTAAAATTATGCGAAAAGCTTTGGATGAACTTTCAGAAAAAGAAGGCCGTTTCATCCGCCTGGTCAATTACGCATCAGGATTATGCATGTCGGAAATAGCAGCCTGTGCGGCATTTGAAGATCTCGATATTCTTTTAAATGACTCCATGTACGGGATCCTGTTCAGGGACATAAATATGAAACGTACCTTTATAGATCAATATTTCAGCCGGTTAATCTGCGGCCGGGCCAAAATTATGATAAATACCGGGGAAGATAATTACCTGACCACATCAGATGCCATTGATAACGCCTATACAGTTACAACATCCCAGCTTATTAATGAGGCCATGGCCAAACAGGCAGGACTCACAGAAGATCTTTTAGGACTTGGCCATGCATTTGAAGTGAATCCTGAAATTAAAAACGGATTTTTATACGAAATAGCCCATGCCCAGCTGACCAGACAGTTGTTTCCAAACTCTCCGGTAAAATATATGCCTCCCACCAAACACAAATCCACCGATATTTTTTATTCCCATGCCCTTGATACCATGTTTAACATGGCATCGGTTCTCACCGGTCAAGGTATTCATCTGGCAGGAATTTTAACGGAGGCGAGCCATACGCCGCTTATGCAGGACAGATACAACTCAATTTCAAATATTAACTACGTTTTCCAGACAGCAAAAGAGATCGGCAATGAAATCGAATTTAAGCCCCATGGATTTATTGCAACCCGGGCTAAAAAAGTCCTGGAAGAATCAGAATCTTTCATAAATGAGATTCAGGATATTGGCCTTATGAAAGCAATTGCAAAGGGTAAATTCGCCGATATCAAAAGAAAACCGGACGGCGGCAAGGGGCTTGAGGGGGTTTTTAAAAAGGGGAGAAAATATTCCAACCCCCTCATGGAGCAACTGAAAAAAGATGTTAGGAACGGAGATGAAATAAATTGAGCAGAAATAGCGCAGGATTTTGGCCCATATACAAGGCGAATTAAAGGTTGCATACTATATACATTCGGCCTTTGATGCAACGAAGTAGATGGGCCAAAAGACAAGCTATTTCGTTCAACTTATAAAATTTTCGTTCCTTAATAAAGGGGGAAAATTATGAAAAAAAACCTGATCAAACCTTACGGAGACAGATTGAACGACGGCATTATCCAGCTTTCCTTTACCCTCCCCGTGGAAAATTCCCCAAAGGCGAAGAAAGCTGCGGAAATTTATGCGGCCCAACTCAACCTTGAAAATGTATCCGTGGTTCACGCAAAAAAAATTGGGAATAATTTCACCTATTTCATTGTTTATGCCCAGGCCAAACCGACTCTGGATTATTCAACTGTAAAATATGTGGAAGTATCAACACCGGAAATGAATTTTTATGAAATCAACCAGCTAATTAAAAAAAAATTGAACCGACATATGGTTGTTGTGGGGGCAACCATTGGAAGCGATTCCCACACAGTTGGAATTGATGCCATCATGAACATGAAAGGTTACAACCAGAATTACGGACTGGAACGTTACCCTGAAATAATCGCCATTAATATGGGGGCGCAAATAGCAAGTGAAGTTCTCATCAAAACAGCTGTTAAAGCAAAAGCAGACGCTATTCTGGTTTCACAAACTGTCACACAGGGGGAGGCTCACATTGAAAATTTCACAGAACTCCTTATGCTCCTTAAAAAAAAAAAATTAAGGGAGAAATTTATAATGGTGGCAGGGGGCCCTAAAATCACCCATGAATTTGCCATTAAACTTGGATACGACGCAGGATTCGGACCTGGCACACTCCCATCTGTGGTAGCATCCTATCTTATTTTCAGACTACTTGAAAAAAAAGGATACCAAAATGGAGACAATAATCAGATTACGGATGAGCATGCATGATGCCCACTATGCAGGCAATCTGGTGGATGGGGCAAAAATGCTTAACCTGTTCGGCGATGTGGCCACTGAACTCCTCATCCGGTTAGATGGTGATGAAGGGCTGTTTAGAGCCTATGAATCCATTGAATTTCTGGCGCCGGTTTATGCAGGGGACTACATTGAAGCCAGGGGTAAAATTGTAAAAATCGGTAAAACATCCAGAAAAATGGAGTTTAAAGCCTGGAAAGTGATTACCCCGGCCCCTGAAGCCGGCGAAACTGCGGCAAAAATTATTGACCCGCCAATCCTTGTATGCAGAGCAACAGGAACCTGCGTAACTCCAAAAGAGAAACAGAGGAATATCCTCCCTTAATATTTCAAACAAATGGGTTTCACTCAATATAAAATTCAAGAAATTTGAGGTGTCCCCCAAATAAAAAAACTTGACTTTTTTTTTATTATTATATAGTTATCCGAATATATATTCAGGTGTTTATAAAACCTAAAAGGGAACCCCGTTAAATTCGGGGGCGAACCCGTCGCTGTAATCGGGGACGAAAATTGCATACTGCCACTGACAAGTTGTCGGGAAGGCGCAATTAGTAGCTTGATCCGTGAGCCAGAAGACCTGCCTGGGTAACAAATGCAAATCTCGTGGAACAAGGTCTGCACAAAAAAGATTTCAAGGATAAAAAGGGTAATCCCTGAATCGATAATTTTCGATTCAGGGATTTTTTTTTGTGGCAACTAACGGGGTTTAATTAAAATGTAAAATAGTATTGAAATTGATGAAATCCAAAGCATCGTAAGGTGACGCAGGAACACCCAAAATTTTATTATAAAAAGCCGGGTTGTCGAAATTTCAGTATATTTCAGGCAGCACGGCTTTTTTTGTGTCAAAAAAATAAATGTGCAAAATTTATTTTGCATTCTTTTCAAATCAAGCAAATATCAGCAAAACATAATGAAGTTTGCAAGTTACATCTTGAGCAAAAGTTGAAATTATTTCACATAGTTAGGTGATATAGCCATGTAACTTACCAGGCGGAGCTATGCCCAAACAGGTTAAAACAGACCTTGACATCCGAAATTAAAAATATCGGTGACATAACCGACATAATCAAGCGGCGTAAGTTTTTTATTATCATACCTTTTGTTATCATTTTTTCCATCGGTATTTTAACAGCTTTTTTACTCCCTTCTGTATATAACGCAAGCACCACAATTATGATCCAGCAGCAGCAGATCCCCTCTGAATTTGTGCAGTCAACAGTCCAGACAGTGGTGGAAGAATCACTGGAAATCATCGCGTACCAGGTAATGAGCAGAAAAAAACTCCTTGAGATAATAGAACGTTTTAATCTTTATAAAGACCTCCTGAAAAGAAAAACCAGCGAAGAAGTCATAGAAAAAATGAGGGGGGATATTAAAAGAAAAACCATGAGTACCCAAGTTGTAAACCAGCAGACAGGAAGAGAAGCCATTGTAACCACGGCATTTAAACTTTCATATGAAGGGAAAAACCCGCAAAAAGTACTCAAGGTCGCAAATATCCTGGCGTCACTCTACATGGAACAAAATTTAAAGGACAGGGAAGAAAAAGCAAAAACAACCACCGATTTTATGTCATCCGAATTAACTGTCCTGAATGAAAATATTAATAAACTTGAAAAAAAAATAGCACTTTTCAAGGGAAAACATCTAAAAGCACTGCCTGAAATGAACCAGATCAACTTCCAGATGGTCGAAAAAATAGAACGGGACATTGAAAACATAGAAGAGCAGATCAAAACAATAAATGAGAGAAAAATTTTTTTAAATTCACAATTAACAGGCTTAGATCCTGAAATACTTGTTACAAACGCAAAAAAAAAGCTGGAAGATTATAAAAACTCATATTTGCTGATGACCGCTTCTTTGGGCAAAACCTATCCCGATGTGATTAAATTAAAGCGGGAAATAGATGCCCTTGAGCAGGAAAAAAAGATTAAAAAGGGTATCCTGCCTGTCAAACAGGAACAATTAGATGAGCTTAAAACTGAACTTGCAGAAGAGTTAACTAAATATTCCGATCGGCATCCCGATATAATAAAAATCAAAAAAGCCATTGAGACCCTGGAAAACGAAATCAATAAAGAAAAAAAGAATATTATAACAAAGGAAACAGATGAAGAAAGCCCTGACAATCCTGCTTATGTTTCCCTGAGCACCCAGATAAAAACCTCTGAGATAGAGATTGAGGCCCTGCATAAAAAAGCATACGCTTTGAAAATAAAACTTAAAGATTATGAACAGCGGCTTGAATTAGCGCCGCAAATTGAACTGGAATATAAACTCCTCACCAGGAATTACGACAATGCCTGGCAGCGATATCAGGAAACCCTGCACAAACAGATGCTTGCAAAAAGTGCTGAAGCAATGGAAAAAAGCAGGAAAGGGCAAAGATTTACCATTATCGACGCAGCCATACTCCCGGAAAAACCATCCAAACCCAACCGGGTAGCCATTATATTCATAGGGTTTATTTTTGCCGTCGGTATCGGAGGGGGTCTTGCCGCGCTAAAAGAGATAACCGACCAATCAATACGTTCAGAAAATGCGCTTTATGACTTAACAAACAGGCCGGTTCTCGGTGTTATTGCTTATATTGAAACCAAAGAGGATAAAAAACGTAAACTCATCAAAAGGATTACTTTTACATTAACAATCCTGATATGCTCAGGTTCAGGTATTGCAGGAATTCAATTTTTCTACAAGCCAATACCAGTGATCTGGTTTAAAATTTTAAGAAAACTTGTGGGGCTGGGATTGCTCTCACCATAACTCAATCACAGGAATCTGTAAATACCATGCAAAATCAAACCTGCAGCCTGTCTAAGCAGATCGATTACCAGCAAAGCAGAATTATAGAACTGGATCCGGAACTGCTGCGCCGCAACAGACTCACCGCATTTTTTGATGAATCATCCATTTCCCGGCAATACAAAATTTTAAGAACACAGGTTTTGCACAAAACAAAAGAGAATGGATTAAATACAATATTAATTACCAGCCCCAATGAGAATGAAGGTAAATCACTGACCGCCGCAAACCTGGCCATAAGCCTGGCCATGGAGGTTGAGCATACAGTATTGCTTGTGGATGCAGACTTGCGCAGACCCACCCTGCACAAGCTTTTTGGATTTGAACCGGCAGCAGGCCTGTCGGACGGCCTGCTGGAGGGCAAGCCCCTGCCGGATATCCTGATCAATCCCGGCATCAACAAATTAACCATTTTACCCGGCCGCGGTAATTTTTCAAATTCGGATGACATCATAGGTTCCCCTGCCATGAAACAGTTAATCAGCGAAATGAAAAATCGCTACACCAACCGCTACATAATATTTGATGCGCCTCCATTACTTGATTCCGCTGATACCCTGATTTTGTCCCGGCATATTGATGGAATCATACTTGTTACCGAATATGGCAAAACCACCCAGGATCACATTGAAAAAGCTCTTACCACCTTAAAAAGTACCAACATACTCGGCACAGTGTTGAATAAAACTAAAATCAAAAAAAAGACCGGTTATTATTAACCCCTGCACTCCACTATCCCTTTGTTCCCAAGTTTTATTTAAGGATACAGAATCAAAGGCTCTGTCCCGTAACGTGCCCTATAAAATAAAATAATTATTTATGACAAAACAATCACACGATCATAATTTCAAAAATCTGTTTTTAGATTTTCCAAAGGAAACATTGAAGTGGATTTTTCCTCAGGCAGAGCGAAATTGGGGACAAGTGCGTAAAGTCGAATTTGTTCGCCAGGAACCCAAAAAACACAAATTATCTGATCGTAGCCTTCGATTAGACATACCGATTCTGTTT
This sequence comes from Desulfobacteraceae bacterium, assembly GCA_030592105.1. The sequence goes on along the minus strand of JAUVKE010000031.1, from coordinate 234 downwards.
TCTTTTGAAAATCAGCAACTGCTTTTATGGCTGGTTGAATTTCAGGAAGACAAGGCAAAATTCTCAATCTATAAATTGTTGCGTTATACAACAGACCTGATGGAAGCCCATCCAGATGCGCTTGTAAGAGACTTTACTGAAAAAATTCTACCCTTTATAAATAAAACTCATCTGTCAATATTTCGACCTGTGGGATTAGCCATTAGCGGTTAGCTTTTGGTTAAAACACCTTAT
>JAUVKE010000290.1 GCA_030592105.1 Desulfobacteraceae bacterium | reverse complement strand
TCCTGTTACCACAAAATTATCTTCCTGTGTATAAGGAGCCAAAGCATATCCCACAATATCTGCTCCAAGCTCCTTTAGCCAGATGGTGAGCCATGATCCTTTAAAACCGGTATGCCCGGTTATGAGAATTTTTTTATTTTCTATTTGTTTATCCGGTCAATCATTCTCCACTTCCTGATCCCTGGTCTGTGCTATTATTTTTTCATACAATTTTCTGTATGCATTTGCCTGTACTTCAAGGGAGAACTTTCTTTCCGCCCTTGACCTGCACGCCTTTGAAAAATTTCTCCCTTTATCAGCATGTGAAATGATCCAGTCGATCCCTTTAATAAGAGCATTAATATCCCTGGGCTTTACCAGATATCCTGTATGTTCGTGGTCTATCATATCCGGTATTCCGCCAACATTAAAACCGACCACAGGTACGCCGCAGGCCATTGCCTCGATAACGGTATTGGGGAAATTATCTTCAAGGGATGGTATAACAAATAGATCAGCAACACTGTAAGCCAGGGCAATCTGTTTTTCATCCGACAGAGAACCAAAATTCATAAGGGAATACTTTGAGGGGATAGTAATATTCTCCGGTAAATTTCCAAATGTAAGAATAATAATATCTTTTCCACTTTTTAAAGGAATTTTATTTAGAGCCTCCAATAAATATGTAAATCCTTTTCTTTCAGTTAAAACAAAATCAGCACCAAAAAGGATCACCTTTGAAGATTCCGGAATATTCAGTTCTTTACGAATTTCTATTCTGGAATATGGTTTAAAAGTATCAATGGGGAACCCATAGGGAATTACATTGACCGGAAACAAGGAAAACAGCTTACTTTCAGCAGCACATCTTCTGAGCCATCTGCTTGGGGTAACAATATTTATGTTTAAGGATTTATATGCATCATATTTCTGCTTCCATACTTGAGATGAAAGGTCATTCTCATTAATAGATCCCAACTGAGGGCATGCGCCACATTTTTTAATATATTTTTTGCAATCTCCGGCATAGTGGCATCCCCCTGTAAAAGAATTCATATCATGAAGTGTCCATACCAGGGGTTTGCCCCCCAGGGCCAGCGCCGCTCTCGGCCAATCCACCACCCCTGCAACCCAATGGAGGTTGATTATATCTGCATCCTGTATCTCCTGAACCAATTCAAGCCTTACATCTGAAAAAGCATCTGTGAAAAACTCAAGCCCGGCAGGTCTTCCAGGATATTCACCCATGAGGTTTTGCCATCTTCTCACCTGCTGATCCCACATGGGAGAATTATAATCCGAAATACCCAAACAGGGAATTCTATCCCTGGAATAATTGATGGGGAGTACTTTAACACTGGGATCACCACTTTTCTTGTTCAGGACAATCATGGTTGAATCCACATTAACTGCCCGTAAACCTGTGTGAAGTCTGTGGGCCGCTTTGCCGGCACCACCAAAATCCTGCATGCAGAGATGGACGACCTTAAGGGGCTTGCCGCATTTTTTTTTCAGTCGCTCAAGTCCTCCTGATAGATCAGACATTTCGATTTTTTCTTTTAATATTTCATGCAATCTATTCTTTTTTTCCAAAGCTTTTTTTGTCCTTTTTCAAAAAAAAATTACTGGCCAGATCAACAATTGAATCGTAGATAAAATCTATTTTATACCTGCTGCATCTCTTAAATCAGTGATACTGAATAATTATTTTACCCCTTCCATAAATAGAGAATCCGGTTTACGAACAGAACCGTTCGGTTCAATGTCTAAAAGATAAGAATTAAAGTTGGGAATTTGCGATTCACTTGCAATACAGACTTTTACATCCTTAAAGCCGCTCTGCTGAAGAAGGGTTCCCAAAGAGTATCGATCATACATCCACTGATGGATTTCCCCTGAAAGTCGAAATTCTCCTATTTTTTGAGGGTTTGGATGACTTTTTTTTGGGGGATTTTCAGTATGCCTGTTTTTATTGTTTCGGATGTTTGTGAGTATATTTTTTACTTCCGACCCCATACGCTGGATAACAAAAGATTCAGCAGGAATCGGATCTTGCTTCCAGTATTTGAGCATCTCTCCCCCAGGGTCATTTCGTATCATTTGGTCAAAAAGCTCCAGCATAATCCATTCATACTGTTTTTTAGCTTCCTCATCTCCCATAAGGGATTGTTCCAACAAGGCCAGGTAATGCTTTGCAATCTGTTCCAAATCCGGAACAACAACACGTATAATTCCACTATCATCAAGCACACGGAAACACTCTTTTAAAAAAAGGAGAGCCTGACTTTTAGAGAAATGCTCAAGTAAATGTGAATGATAAACAACATCAAAAGATTTTTTTTCAAAAGGTATACCCTCATTTAAATTATGTTCAATTACACCCTCTTTTGTAGAATGAAAATCAATATTTATCCAGTCTGAATGATATCTAAGGCCACAGCCCAGGTTCAGTAATTTTGGCAGCCCCTGTTTTTTGGGCTCTATTCTGTTTAATATGGATTTATCCTCCAGGTTACTCTGATTTTTCTTTGCCATTTTTAATTCCTGGAGCAATAGTTCTCCTTTTTCATGGCCCGGCACAACTTTCAGTAGATCAGTGAGCGACTTTTCTGCTTCATCCACCCGGCCCAAACGGCAAAGAACAACCCCTTCGGCATATTTTAAACCAGGTATATCCGGATTTACAGAGATTGCCTGTTCCAGCAGAAATAAAGCCTCATTGTTCTTATTTGAATTAAGATAATCAAGCGCCTGCTCTGTCAGGACATCTTTGCACGGCACAAAAAACGATTTACCCTTTTTCCACATATCTTCAGTAGTCTGGAAAATTAATTGCATCTCTTCGGGTGCTTTCAACTCGGACAACCCCCAATAGTTATTTGCTATTTCAATTTGTTTTGGTGTTATATCGCTTCTGGGTTCGGAAAAGGCATCTATCACTTGCCTTTTCATCTGAACCAGTATGTTCGTTAAACCAGGACTTTCATCCCATGCCAAGCAATGATCATCTGGGGCAGTATGAGTTGCTTCACTAAATATGATAAAATGAGATTTCCCCATTGCAATACAACAGGGGATTACCCCGCCGCCGAATGAAGCTGAGGTTGAAACAGTTGCCAGTTCGATGATGCTTTTAAGCCGTGGTAAAAACAGTGGATCAAACATATGGCCGGCTGTTACGCATTCAAATCCATGTTCCATATACTTTTTGGGGATGTTTCTTAAAACATCCTTCCAGTATATACAAACCATGACAGTATTAAATTCTTTTCCGATGTTTTCAATCCTGCGACAGTACCCATGAATATCATAATGTACATCCACTAAATGCGTAGAATGATGCGGAAATACCAAAAGGGTTTTCCCCATTCGTCGTTTTTCAATGCTTAAAATATGGTCATCTAAAAAATGAGGCGCATATCGAATGATAGGCCCTATTGAAAACAATGCCTTGTTGGTCTTTTCTTTTAAAACAGAATAACGGTGAGCGCCACATACAAGCATGGCCGGTAAAAGAGAGTTATAGTCAACATCCCATGCCCAGTGAGGGAAAAACGCACCATGCTCAATGGCAGCCTTGATCTGATGTTTGGAAGGTATTCCTGCGTATTTTTTCAGTATACCTGCATGGCCATAATAATCATTTGCCGGATGAAGTTCTGATGATAGTAGTTCCCTATCCTTTGATAATGTATAAAGCTCTTCAATAGATAAGTTCATTTTTCTTACCTTTTTATCGAATATGCGAATCCTCTCCCAAATGGCATCCGATTGCATACCACGCATCTTTAGGAACGAAAATTTTATAAGTTGAACGAAATAGCTTGTCTTTTGGCCCATCTACTTCGTTGCATCAAAGGCCGAATACGTATAGTATGC
>JAUVKE010000012.1 GCA_030592105.1 Desulfobacteraceae bacterium | reverse complement strand
TTCATATACAAGGCGCATTAAAGGTTGAATACTTGATGTATTCGGCCTTTGATGTAACGCAGTAGATGGACAAAAAGACAAACAATTTCGTTCAAGTAATTTCATTTACGATCCTTAATAATTTAAATAATAAGGTCTCCTTTAAGTCCGCATTTAATATCTTTTGTAAAAAGATGGTTGTTGTCCAGATTATATGCCCAGCACATATTTTTGGCTTCAGGATAAACATCGAGTACTTTTTCCCTGAGTAAAGGGGCATTATCCAGTAAATCGTTTATGGGTATATTATAGGCTTTATCTATGAACTGGGATAGACTTTTTGCCATTTCCAGAGTTTGATCCACAAGATGGTGACAACCTTTTTCGCCCCCAATAGCATGTACAACTTTTTGCGTGAACCCGCGATCAAGCTTTATCCCCTTGAGGGCTTCCATTTTTTTGTTCATTAATTTACATACACCAAGATACGGAGCTCTTTTAAAGTCTGCTTCTGCGTGCTTAATCATCTTTTCAGGAAAAGAAATAATAAAACTTGTGGAGATCTGATGAACATTATCTATCATCGATATATCTATTTTTAAAATCCCTTTTTCAATAAGATCCGCTTTAATATGTTTGTTTCTTTCTAAGAGTGCCAATTTTATTCTCCCTTTACAGCTTTTTATCAGTAGTTTTAGTTCAGGGACTATTTAAAAAAATATACAGCCGGTTCTTTCGGCGTTATAAAGTTTTTATGTTCCATGGCGCTTTTAAGGTCGTCCCTTGAGTCTTCATCGAGCCACCAGTACCAGTAAGCGCTTCTTTCATCTCCATATTTTGAAAGAACAGAGTCCGGGGTTCCAAATTTGTTCCAGTATAATAATCTGGTATAGTCAATATTCCATAAAAGTACGTAAGGGTATTCATTATAAATAATTTCATCTATATGTCTGTAGATTTCATTTCTTTTATTCACATCAAAAATATGTTTTTGCTGGTCTATTAATTTGTCAACCCTGCTGTTTTTCAAACCGGTGATGTTGCTTCCTCCCTTTCGGGCAGCCTCTTTTGACGACCACATCCCCTCAGGATCTTTAAAAATACCTGACCCCCATGCAGCCCAGGTCATCTGAAAGTTGAATTCATCCATATCCCTTGCCCATGCAGCCCAGTCCTTTTTATCTATAATCAGTTCAATCCCCGCATCTTTAAGGTCCTGGGCATAAATTGAAATAAATTTTTCAGAAGCTGCGCTCCTTGTTAAAAATTTGAAAGAAAACTTTTTATTTTTTTTTTCCAGAAATCCTGTTTTTGGATTTACGATCCACCCTGCATTTTTTAATAATTTTCTTGCTTTATCCTTGTCCATTTTAAAAGGAGGATTTTTGCATGGATTATCTTTTGTATAAAGATCTTCAAAGTATGACTTGTGCAGAAAATACTGGTCATACATTAAGGTGGTGTTCATTTTTTTTCGATCAAGGAGATAACACATGGCCATTCTGGTTGCTTTATCATCAAAAGGAAATTTTCTTAAATTCATGGCAAAGCCCTGAAATCCCACGGGTCGACAATTATAAATTTTCTGTTTTCCTATCCAGTTTTTTAAAAATTTATCCCCACCGGTTTCATTGACCCATATCCGCGAAGTATACACGGGGAAAATATCTATCATCCCTTTTTTAAAGGCTTCAAAAGCATTCTCCCTTTCTGCGTAAAATTTAAATTTTAATATTTCAAAATTTCCTGTTGATTTAACCCTTAGTCTATTACGCTGCCACCAGTTTTCCCTTCGCTTTAAAGAAATAGAAATACCCTCGTTGAGCTTTCCGAGTTCACAGGGGCCTGAAACCACGGGAAAAGAAAAATTAACTTTGTTGAAATCCAGGTTCTTCAGAGCATTTTCAGGGAGGATATTAAGGCTTCCCACTGAACCAAGATTTTTCCAGTGAACATCCTTTGCAGTAAAACATATGGTATTTTCGTCAATTATGACCGGTGGATAAAAACGTTCCATCTCCACCTTATGGGGGCCGGTGAGGTTTTTGGGATTCATAATTACATCATATGTAAATTTAACATCATGCGCTGTAACAGGTTTGTTGTTACTCCATAGAGCACCTTTATCAATATAAAAGGTAAATTTTGTTTTATCATCGGATATGGACCAGGCCGAAGCAAGGGAAGGTTCATAGGCCAGGCTAATGGGATTGACACCCAACAGGGTATCGTACATGGAACTAAAAATTTCAGAGGATAAAACATTGTTGTCGAGATAATAATTCAGGCTTTTTGGGTATTGCCCCGCAAAAATTAGAATTTCACCCCCGGTTACAGCCTCCTGGCTTGCTATGGGGTTTAACTGGTCTTTCCAGCCCTTGGTAGGATATAACTCTTCTGCAAATAAAGGTAAAATAAAAACTATTAATGATAAAACAGTATAAATAATTTTTTTTTTCATATCATCATACCTTTTTTAATACATCCACCATAGTATAGACTTTTCCCCGTAACTGAGCAGCAATTTTGTTAAAAAGAAACAAGATTGCATCAATGGTTCCCCTGGCATAAACATCGCGACCGTTGACATTGTGGGTAAAAGAAAATTTTACGGTTTTATCTTCAGATATAAGGGTGTATCTATGGTATCCGTGTCCTTTTAAATATTCTTCCGGTATATTCCACTCGGTTTTCTGAATTTTGGGATCCCGTTCCTGAATAATATCGTTTTCTGAAAAAGCGATCCCCATTTTTACAAAAGATTTTGCCACGGCTTTTGCTGTTCCGCTTGTGTCAGCCTTCCCTTTTTGATGGCTTTCTCGAATTTCAAGGGAATATTCTGAAAAAATTCCCGGGAATCTATCTGCGCACCATTCCAGCATGGCCTGAAACCCTACAATCTGTTTGGCCATATTTGGCGCGATTACCGCTGATATGGATGACTCTTTAACAGTATTTTCCAACAGTTTTCTATTACCCCCTGTTGTTCCCATTACAAATGGAAGATTATGCCTGCAGTAGAATTCAGCATTTTCATTAACCGCTGATGGGTGTGTGTAATCGACACTTATAAACGGTTTTTCATTCTTAATAATTTTTTTTATTTCATCATCACGCACATCAGGTTTTAAAAGATCAATGGGGCTGCCATCAAGATCATATCTGGATTCAATAATTTCCGGTCCAGTCATGGAAAAGGGGATAAGCTTTAACCTGTTATCTTTTAAAATATGTTTGGCAATATTTACAGCAACATTACCCGGAATACCGTTTACCATAACCCGAATTTTATCCATTTTAACCGTCCTTACTTTTTTTGAATTAAAAATTTTTCAATAAGTTAGTGGCTGAACGAAAATCATAGTAAAGGTCGCACTGCCAAAGGATAATAATCTCAACATCATTTAAGGAATATGTCAAGCACCTAAAGGATCGATTATTATTTATGTGGCGATTTATACTGAAAAATTTATGGTCGGGTACTTATCCTCCCCAAAATATATCGGCTGCATTTTTTTGGACTTGACCAAACTGTTTTTTTTTGTTAAACAATAGTTTTTATTTTTCCATATTATTAATATTCAACATAATATTATAGATTTTTAGATAATTAATTTCATGGGGTTACCGGAAAAGCTTTAGAGCGGTCTACAGGTATAATAGTTATCGATCAAAAGGTTTTGATCGATAACAGAGTTAATTATGCTGAAATCTATAGAATGTAAGGTGCAGGATTATGAAAAGAACATACCAGCCAAGTAGAATTAAACGGGCCAGAACCCACGGGTTTTTGAAAAGAATGTCATCTAAAGCAGGGAAAAGGGTTATCAACAGGCGACGGGCAAGAGGGAGAGCCCGTTTAACAGTTAAATAAATATATGTCACCCTTACTTTTTTTTGCAAATTGATTGGTCTTAGATAGATTTTCATTTCACAAGGCTTTATGGGGAAACCTTGAAGGAGGTGTGTTGATACGCCTTCGGCCAAAGGTTCTGGTTAATACCAAATTATATGGAAATCTATGGGAGCCACATACTTGGGAGTATATACATTTACCAAAAAGGAAAGAATTTTAAAGCGGCCTGAATTCATAAGGTTATCAAAATATGGGAAAAAAATTGCTAACAGGTCGTTTCTTGTGTTGTATCTGCCGGGCAAAGGTAAAAGGCTTCGCCTTGGTGTAACAGTAACTAAAAAAATAGGCCACGCACCTGCGCGTAACAGGATCAAGCGCTTAATTCGTGAATATTTCAGGCTTAACAAACACAAGATGACAGATAATTGTGATATTAATATAATTGTCAAAAAGGGAGTTGCGAAACTGTCATCCAGCGAGATCTTTTCATCCCTTCAATATATTTTTGCTGAACTCCACAGGAGATTAAATAATTACTAAGGCTCTTATAAAGATAATAGTATTTTGTATAAAAATGTACCAGTATATTTTATCTCCTGTTATCCCCCCTGTTTGTCGTTTTTACCCATCCTGTTCTGAATATGCCTGTCTTGCAGTAATTCGTTTTGGTCCTTTTAAAGGGCTTTTGCTATCATTAAAAAGAATTTCGCGGTGTCATCCTTTTAATCCGGGGGGATTTGACCCTGTCCCGGAGTCAACCACGCTCTTCTCATCAAAAAAAGATACCCTTTTGTTAAGTTATTTTGCCGCATTACTTTTTAACAATCCCTTACGGGAAATGGTGCAAATCAGTCCCTCTGTTTTTTTGAAAATGTATATTTATATCAGCCCAATTTAGGAGTTGAACATGGAGCAACGGCGTCTGTTTATGGCTATTGCGCTTTCAGTACTTGTATTTTTACTGTGGGAATTTTTTTTTGTTGATAAGAAAACTATTCAACAGCAAACAGAAAATAATAGAGTAATTGAAGCTGCAAAAGAAAATTTATCTCAAACATCCATAGCGCAGGTAAGGTCAAACCTGACCGAGCAAATACTGAAAAGGGATAAAGAAATTACTGATTCTGCTTTTAAGGCGGCAAAATCGATAACAATTAATACCCCACTGTATAAACTCAAAATATCTGAGGCGGGTGCTGTTTTCGAAAGTTTTGTTTTGAAAGAATACAGGGAAAAAATAGAATCGCAATCCCCTTTGCTGGAAATGGTTCCTGCAAATATGGAAGGGGGGGGGCTGCAGGTCGGTTTTGCTGATAATGGAATCCCCGGGATTGAGGATGCGATTTTTTCGGCTGAACTTTCTTCTGATTTTGTTGAAATTCGTAATGATCCCATGAAAATATCTTTTTTTTGGGAATCTCCCGAAGGAATCATTGTTGAAAAAAGGTATCTTTTTTCCCCCGAGACTTATTTGATAGGTTTGGATATTATAATCACCAACAATTCAAAAAGAATTCTTGATGATAATTTAATCCTTTCCCTGCAGGATAACCCTCCAAAAGGGGGAGGAAGTCTTGGGTTTGAAGGGCCTTCAGCGTTGATTAACAACAAGCTGGAACAGGTAAAATTAAAAAAAATTGCTAAAAATGATACATACACAGGGGAGATAGCCTGGATTGCTCTTCAGGACCGTTACTTTATGTCGAGCATTATTCCAAAGGAACCTGAGCAGGCCAGCATGCTTTTGTTCCTTGAAAAGGAGAAGAAATTAAAGGCCGTTTATATGCACCCCAGAGTCATGATTAGTCCAGGCGTCAGGCATGTTTATGGGTATAATCTTTTTTTTGGGCCGAAAAGTATGAGAATTCTTAAGGAATTCGATCTTGACCTTGACAAGGCAATCCATTTTGGCATGTTTGATTTTCTTGCCAAACCCTGTGTTATGGTTATGAATTTTCTCTATGGTCTTATTCCAAATTATGGCCTGGCTATTATTATTTTAACCCTTTTGATTAAACTGGTTCTTTGGCCCCTTGGTTCCAAAAGTTATAAGTCAATGGCCGAAATGAAGAGGCTGCAGCCATTGATGGCTGAAATAAGAGAAAAATATAAACATGATAAACAAAAAATGAATATGGAAGTAATGGGTTTATATAAAACCTATAAAGTAAATCCCCTGGGGGGATGTCTCCCCATGGTGGTTCAGATCCCGATTTTTTTCGCACTTTACAGAATGCTCTATGAGGCGATAGAATTAAGACACGCACCTTTTTTTGGATGGATTAACGATCTTTCAGCCCCTGATCGTCTTTTGCATTTTGGTTTTTCAATACCTTTTATGCAGCCTCCCTGTGGAATTCCTGTACTGACAATTATAATGGGCGGGACCATGTTTCTGCAGCAAAAAATGGCACCACCAATGGGGGGGGATCCTATCCAGGCTAAGTTAATGACGTTTATGCCGATTATGTTTACTGTGATATTTATTAATTTTTCTTCTGGTCTTGTTTTGTATTGGTTAATAAACAATATTGTGTCGATTTCGCAACAATATTATATTCAGAAAAAATATGTATAAAAGACGGAGGTTTTATGTCGTCTACTTTAGAATTTGATGGTAAAGATGTAGATGCCGCGATCCTGACAGCATGCAAAGAGTTAGGCGTAAAAAAAGAAAAATTAAAGTACGATGTAATTTCCTATGGCTCCACCGGCATTTTCGGGCTGGTTGGAGTTAAAAAAGCTCGCATCAAGGTTTTTTATCAAAATAATGAAAAACCTCAAACAACGTCCGGTGATGTTGGGGATGAACATGAAAAAAATGGTGCCGAGGTTGAGATTGAAAAGGATGTCGTTACTCTTAAAGATGAAGATGAAAAAGATGATGGTGTTTCTGATGATACCCCTGACTCTGAAGAAGCCATGGAAGATTTTAAGGGTTATACCTTTGATGACCCTCCTGGGATTCTAGGAAAGAAAGCTTTACAGCGGATTATTGATTTGATCACAACAGATGCCATGATTACTGTGGATGAAAAAGATGATGAACTTCTTTTTAATATTACAGGTGGAAATACGGCTGTTCTCATTGGAAGGCGGGGGAAAACCCTTGAGGCTATCCAATATATTATTGAGAAAATTATTAACAAACATCATAAAGACAGAATTCGTATTCAGATAGATGTTGGAGAATATTTAAAAATAAAACAGAACAATCTGGTGGAACTGGCTCACCGTATGGCTGAAAAAGCTGTAAAGAAAAATAAGCCATTCTCCATAGGAAAATTAAATTCCTATGACAGGCGAATAATACATATTGCCTTAAAAAATAATAAGCAGGTGAAGACAATGAGCGTGGGGAAGAATTATTATCGAAGACTGGTAATATTCCCCAAAAAATAGAATCCCTCCAGCAATATAAGGTATTGATCTGTTAAAGCAGCTCACAGAGGCAGGTTTAATAGAGTTTGCTCGAACTGATTTAAATTGATACCAATTTGATGGCCAATAACAGGATTTTTTGTTTTTTTATGGATAGTTCAACCATAGTTGCCATTGCAACTCCGGCCGGAAACGGTGGTATAGGTATAATAAAAATTTCCGGCACAGATGCAATAAAAATTGCATCTTCAATTTTTCACAGGGGGCCTCTCCTCAAAGGGGCCCCTGTTTTGAAAAAGAATAAGTGTTTTCAGTTAAAATCCCATACTATTTATCACGGATATATAGTCGATTATGAAAACAAAAGCGTAATTGATGAAGTTCTGCTGCTCATTATGCTTGCCCCAAATTCCTATACCAGGGATGATGTTGTGGAGATTCATGCCCATTGCGGCCAGGTTGTTATTAAATTGGTTCTGGATCTGGTATTAAAACATGGTGGAAGACTTGCCGAGCCTGGGGAGTTTACAAAACGGGCATTTTTAAGCGGTCGTATTGATTTAAGCCAGGCAGAGGCCGTTGTTGACATTATTAATGCAAAGACAAAAAAGGCCCTTGAGGCTGCCACAAGTCATATAAAAGGTGATTTTAGCTCTGCCATTGAATTGATCAGGGAATTTTTTTTGCAAATGTCCGCTCAGATTGAAGCTGTTATCGATTTTTCTGATCAGATTGATGAAGATCCAGGAGACTTGTGCCGGGTTGATACTTTCAGGAGTAATGTTACTGATAAGCTCAAGGGCCTGGTTAATCAGTATAATGAATCACATGTTGTAAGGGACGGTTTTAAGGTTATAATAACAGGGCGGCCCAATGTTGGAAAATCGAGTATGATGAACAGGATGATTCAACAGGACCGTGCCATTGTTACACCTTTTCCAGGTACAACACGGGATGCCATCATGGAAACTGTTATAATCGACGATGTCCCTGTTATACTAACAGATTCCGCTGGTATTCATAAAACAGATGATCCTGTTGAAAAAATCGGGATTCAAAAAGCCTGTGAGCATATAAGGGAATCCCACATGGTCCTTTTTGTAGTCGATGTAACTAAATGTTGTTCTGCTGAGGACATTTTGATTTATGAAAAAATCGGGGACAAGCCTGTTGTCATGGTTTTAAATAAAAGCGACCTTGCAGAAAATTCTTTTAACTTTATCCCCCCTTTGTCTTGGAATATAACAAAGAGAGTCGCGACTTCCGCCCTTTATAATACGGGATTTGATAAGTTGCGTAATTTAATATCAGGCTGTTTTTTGCATGAAAAATCAGATAGTCCTTTAAACAGCCTTTTGCCGAATATGAGGCAAAAGCTTCTCCTGGACAGATGTGTTAAACTGGCCTCTTTTATAGAAAAGGGTTTGTTTGAAAAAAAACCCTTTGAACTTATAGCCATCGATGTGCATGAAACTATTGATCTGCTTGGTGAAATTACAGGTAATGTTGTGGGAGAAGATGTGCTGGATCAAATTTTCAGCAGATTTTGTATAGGGAAATAGAAGTGTTTTCGTAACTATTCAGCGAAACAACCGGGCTCCCGGACTGTATTTTAAAAATAACGTTCATTACGATTAGCTGTTATGGGGTTTCAATTGGTTGTGTGCTGAATTTAAAACTTTGTTACTTAGAAACTGATATGTACGGCAGCAGGTATGATCTGATTAAACCATGAAAAACTCACAGATAAGAGGTCGTAAAGAAAGAATCTGTTAAAAATATAAGCTTGCGCAATAGTATACCAGAAAATAACGTCAATAAGTTCAGTCCTGATGGCTTCTTTCTTAACGCTCTCTAATCCGTTCAAACAATTTCAAAGTTATAATCAGATCATACCTGCTGCGTATCTTAAATCAGCGGTGCTGAATAGTTACGCATTTTCTAAATATATCTCAAGGAGTATATAATGAGTATCAATTTTATGCCATATTTTGAAGAATACGAAAAACTTGTATCTTTGGCAGGACAGGCTTTTGAGCGGGTTAACAATGAATATCCTGATAAGGTGAAATGCATTGAAGGGTGCTCGGACTGCTGTTACGCACTTTTCGATCTTTCTTTTATTGAAGCCTATTATATTAATTATCAATTCCATAAAAAATATAAAGGAAGAGAAAAAGAGGACATTATCGCTAAAGCAAATGCAGCCGATCGAATAATATATAAGCTAAAAAGAATAGCACATAAAGATTTTAAAGCAGGTATGGACGAAGCGGAAATATTCGTAAAAATGTCGAAGGAACGGGTCAAATGTCCCCTTTTAGATGATAAAGAAATGTGCTGCATGTATGAACACAGGCCAATAACATGCAGGCTTTACGGAATACCAACAGCCATCGGCGGAATAGGACACACATGCGGGCTTTCCGGCTTTGAGGAAGGAGTGGAACATTCCACTGTTAATTTGGAAATAATACAAAACAGGCTGTATGAAATATCAACAAAATTTGTATCCTCCATGAATACCAAATATAAAGCTTTGAAGGAAATGCTGGTCCCTTTATCTATGGTACTTTGCCAGGAATATGATGAAGATTATCTTGGAATTATAAAAGAGAGTACAGCCGATACAAATACCTTGAAAAATCAGGGAGTAGAGAAATGAGTCAAATCTCTTCGGAAAAAAGAAAGAAAATGATCTTTGATTCAATGTCCGAAAGGCGGCAAAAACATCTGCTGAAAAAAGGATATGATAAATGGGATCCCTTTCAAGAACCAAAAGATCCCATTGACATAAGAAAAGATAAAACCAAGCGTACATCTCAAATGCTCGTGAGGGAATTTTTGCAATCAAGAACAGGCGATGAATACAGCAATGCATATGGTAGAGGGGTTCTTGAAATGTGCCTTGGTATAGTTAATGAGGAAGACAGATATAGAGGAATCTATGATTTTGTAATATGGTATTATGATTTGTTAAAAAAGGAAGGGCATATATAGACCGTCACATGAATAATTTCACTCTGTTTTTGGTGGGGAGATATACGATCAGTATTATCTCCTCCCTCTATCCTTGCGCCAAAGTTTAAAATTGGTTAATTCTGACAATCCATAGCTTCTCATATTGCAGCAGAATTAATGGCTGGTCTGTTTAAAGAAGGATAAATTGATTTTGTTCTGAATCATTCCAGCGTTGAACAGAGCGTCAAAAAAAGTGTTAAGGCCGCTTATCTGCAAAGGACCCAAATCGTAGCATAACTTCTCATAATAACTGATGCAGAAGTTTGTATCTTGTGTAATTTTTTTTGAGCATGATTTGGCGATTTTTTCTATTTTTTCCTCGCCGGTTTTTTTTGAGAGTGCAAAAAGGCTGCTGACATAGGATACGATGCCAGGTTGTTTGTCAGCAAAATCTTTGCATACTCCCCAGATGGAAAATACAAAGGGGAGGCCTGTCATATCTTTCCACATCTCTCCAAGGTCCCATACATATTTATAATCTGTGCTCCATTTTTTTTCCAGGGCAGTATCCCCTATGACAAGAAAGGCATCAGATTTTTTGTAAGTATTATACGAATCCTTTATCGATTCTTCCCTGAAAACAGGCGTAATTTTTTTCATTAAAAAAAAGAGTTTCAATAGTTTTGCCGCAGAGGCTGATTCGTCAGTTAATATTACATTTTTGTTATGGAGTTCGTTAAAAGGATATTTGCTTACAAGGACTACGCTCATAACATTGCCGGAACATGCAATGCAAATATCAGGAAGAAGTAGCCAGTCGTCTGTATGTTCGGTATAAGCGACAGATGAAACAGGGCTGATGTCAAGTTCCCCTTTTGAAAGCATTTTATTTAAAACCGATGGAGGCGCACTTACAATATCGAGCCAGGGTGGTTTTAAGCCATGGTCGATTCCGTAATATACAGGATCTATATTTGCAAAGCTTATGCGGCCTACCTTTACCGGCTTTTTTATTAACTCGCCAATTTGTTTCATCTCTCCCCGATTTTAAGTTTCAAGCCGTAAATGCCCCTTGATCTTTTGCCGGAGCTCATTGGTAAAATACTTATTTCCCACTCATTTCATGAATATAATCATCAAACTCCATGTTTACAAGAGCTTCCATGATATTTGATTTTTTTACAACGGGTAAAGATAGATAAAGAAATATTCCATATTTACCAGGGGTAAGTGACCCTAATCTCTTATCCACTGCCAGGGCGGAAGCTCCATTGATGGTTCCCATGTCAAAGATTGCTTCAGGTGATACATTGGGAAATGAAGATGTGGTGTAAGCCATTTCGTCAAAAATGCTAAGGGATTCCACGCTGGCCAGACTGTCTGTTCCCAGTGACGGCTTTATTCCTGCTTTAAGTATTTTTTCAAGGGGTGGTAATTTTTTATGGAGGTTAAAATTGCTCCTGGGACAAAGGGATATCTTAACGCCTGTATCAGCAAGCGTTTTAATATCTTTTCCTGTTGCATATAAAAGGTGAACCGCCATGGTATTTTTATCAAGAATTCCTGTCTGTTTTAAATGGTCAACCGGTGTCACGCCGGAAATATTCCACAGGGAAAAATCGATTCCACGTTCTTTCAGCAGATCTGCCCAGGCCCCTTTCCCTGTTGAAAAAAAAATAATTTCATCAAGGGATTCGGCAAGGTGAATCGAAAAAGGGAGAAAATATCTGTTTGATACATTTTTCAGGGCGGCAATAAGTTCCGGAGAGGTCGTGTGGGGAGCGTGGCCGGCAACAGACGCTACCAGGTTCCGGCCTTTAATATTACAACTGATTTTTTTAGGTAAAAAATTACCGATGAATTCCTTAAAACTTACCCCGTACATGTCCGATTTTGAAATAACATCCCATGTGGAGTCAAATGTGGATATATCTCCAGCAACACAGCAGCCTGATTTTATCAATTCATCGATTCCATCCATGGCGCTTTGGGCCAGAGCTTTTTCACCCATGATTTCGCGCATATGAATCAATTTTTTCACCCATGATGAAAAACCGTTTTCAAAGGGTATTCTTCCTTTTAACCCGGTCAGGTCAAGATGTGTGTGGGAATTGATTAAGGGAGGGATGATAACTCCGGGGCCATGGTCTATTATATGGCTGGATCTGTTTTTACCCCATTTACCTATCTCTTTGATCAAGCCATTCTCTATCTCCAGGTAACCGTCCTGGAAAATTGTTGCTGAATCAGAAATAACCCATTTGGCTCTGTGGATTACCGAGCCCTTTTTTTTTACAGTGTCGATTAAATAAGTCATTTTGGTTTTAAGTGTGGGGAGTCTCTTTTTTTGCAGGTTCTAAGGAACCGGACACTACTGCTTTTTTTATATACTCTCGTTTTCCATGCAGGAATTCCAGATTTTTTCTATTTTACATTTTGTATCGTAGAGTTCATTTTCAGGGACATTTATCGGTTGTTCCTGCAAATTCAGTTTGTGGATCCTGTTTCTGTATATTTTGTAAGTCTCTTTGAGGAAATCGGCAGTATCTTTGTCTATTATGGACGCTTTGGCAAGGCCGGAAATCTGCCGGATATTATCGGAGTATTCCACAAGAGTATGGTTTTTATCTGCATTTAACAGTATAAGATATTGAACCATAAACTCTATATCTATAATTCCCCCCCGGTCATATTTGATATTGAAGTATTCTGGAATACGATTCCCATGTTCTTTATGCATTCGTTTTCTCATGGAAATTACTTTCTCTGTTAATATTTTTTTATTACGGGGGCGGCACAAAATATCTTTCCGGATTTCTTCAAAACGCTGAAGAAGGCTCTTGTCACCGCAAATTCCCCTTGCCCGCACAAGGGCCTGATGCTCCCATATGTCGGCTGTTTCTATTTGGTAGTCGATGAAACTTTCCATATTTCCCACAAGATTGCCTGACCTCCCGCTGGGGCGGAGTCTCATATCTGTTTCATATAGTTTTCCGGCTGAGGTATATGTTGTTAAAATATGGATAATTCTCTGGGCAAGGCGGGAAAAATAGTGGAAAGAGTCTATTTTGTTTAAACTTGTCCCCGGCATATTAATTTTATCTTTGTAGAAAAAAATAAGGTCAAGGTCAGAACCGTATCCCAGCTCAATTCCTCCAAATTTTCCATAACCAATAACGGCAAAACAGGAGTTTTCCCCCCCGGGATCACGGATGCCATGTTTTTTGGTAAGGTGCCGGAGTGCAAGATGGAACACCTGCTCCAGAACCGCTTCTGCTATATGGGTTAGATAGTCGCTGACTTTCATGAGTGGAAATGCCCCTGATATATCGGCTGCAGCAACATGGAGGATATTTTTCTGCTTAAAGATTGCAAGTTCTGCGATCTGTTCCTCAAGATTATCTTCCTCCAAACGTGAAATTCGGTGGGTGAGATCTTTTTTAAGTAAATCTATTTTAGGCGGTGAATAGAGTGTGCGTGTGTCAAGAAGTTCATCAAGGAGTACGGGATGTTTTGTAATAAAAGAGATTGCCCAGGGACTGGCATGGGCGAATTTGATCAGATGGGACAGAGTTCCGGGTTTTTCCAGTAAAAGAGATATATAGCATGTACGCCGTTCAATGGTTTTTATAAGATCCACAAGCCTGGTCAAAGCCGGAACTGGTTGGTTTATATGGAGGATCCTGGTTAGCATAAGGGGTATAAGCCTGTTTAGCCTTTTTTTCCCTTTGCTAGTTAATGCGCGGGTTTCAGGTGAATTTTTAAGAAATTTCAGAAGGGGAATAATTTCATCGGGATCTTTAAATCCGGCATCTGAAAGTATTTTTTCTCCATCTTCTTTCTGTTCGAGCCTGTCCCATAGTTCTGTAAAATTTTCAAAGAGGGGGTCCGTTTCTGTCTCTTTTTCCCCTGCAAGGAGTTTATCAAAATGAAAATGTATATTTTTCATATGATTTTCAAGGGATTTTGAAAATGATTTCCAGTCATTAAAACCGGTGGCCATGGCCAGGCGCGTTTTCCCATAATCATCCGTGGGAAGATTATGGGCCTGCTGGTCAGAAAATTCCTGAATACGATTTTCAATGATTCGTAAAAAAGTGTATCCTTTTGTCAACTCATCGGATACCACATCAGGGATGTGGCCTTTTTCAGCAAGGATAGACAACACCTTGAGAATATTTCGTTCTTGGAGGCAGGGCTCCACTCCTCCCCTTATGAGCTGAAATATCTGTCCGAAAAATTCAACCTCCCGGATTCCTCCGGCCCCAAGCTTTATATTACCGAACATCTCTTTTAGCAAAACTTCTTTTTCGATCATCTGTTTCATCTCCCGAAGGGAGTCATGGGCTCCATAATCGAGATACCTCCGGTAAACAAAAGGCTTAAGGATTTTAATAAGTTGTTCCCCTTCTTTTTTATCCCCTGCCACAACCCTTGCTTTGATTAACGCATAACGTTCCCATTCACGCCCGTGCCTTTGATAATATTCTTCCATGGCATTAAAATTCATTACCAGAGGTCCGCTTTCTCCAAAAGGTCTAAGCCTTGTATCAACCCTGAAGAGAATATTTTCAGGTGTTGTATCTCTGAAAAATTTGAGAAAATCCCTTGTAACGCGGGTGAAAAACTCTTCGCATGTTATTGACGATTTTTCACCACGGGTCATTCCTGCTTCAGGATAAGTAAAAATCAGATCTATATCTGATGAAAAATTCAGCTCAAAGGCGCCGAGTTTTCCCATGCCGAGTATTACAATGTTTTGTGGAGAGCCGTTTTTTCCGGTGGGGATCCCATACTTTTTGCAATTAATATTGAAAAGATGGGAAAAAATAATATCCACACATGCATCCGCAAAAGCCGAAAGATCCGCCATGGTCTCTAAAAGGTCAGCCATGCCGAAAATATCACGGAGAGCAATTCTGACCATCTCCCTGGTACGGAGTCTCCTTAAAACTTTAATAAATTTTTTCTCATCTGTTTCATTGCTGCATTCGTGTAAAATCAGATCTATATATTTCCCTTCGGGGTATGGAATAAAAAGATCTTTGGTTTTAACAAGATCTGAAAGGATGTCAGGATTGCGGGTACATTTTTGAGCAATGAACCGGCTTAATGCAAAAGCCTTTTTTAATTTTTCAACCAAAGGAGGATCAGGATTAAACTCCACTCCTGCAGCGTCAACAGCAAGGGAGAATGCAGCCCATTTATTATGCAGATCTTCTTTAAATTCTTCCGGGTAGTTTATATCTGTATGAAAAAGGTTCATGTGGGTTCTTTCTTAACGCTCTCTAACACGTTTAAACAATTTTAAAATTTTAATCAGGTCATACCTGTTGCTCCCTTGAATCAGCGGAGCTGGATAGGAGGCTATCCGAGAATGCACTTTTCCCCCCAGCTCTTCGTTATTTTTTTTAAATAATGCTCGGAATACTAAGTGTATGCCTGTGCTTATTTAAAAAAAATGCCTCGATCTGAGAAAAAAATTACTATTCTAGAACAGCCTCCTATTTACAAAAAACGTTGATATTTTTTCATATTTTTATATTATGTGCACAAATATACTTAAAATGTCAAAATAAAAGGTAACTTCTTAAATAACGCCTATATTCTGCGGATTGAGCAGTTATATCTCATGCTTTGCTGCGCCGACACTATATGACGGATTAATACGTTATAAAATCGCAGTAATGTCCGGTTAGAATCTTGCGTGAGGGGAGTTTAATTGTTTTTGTAGCGTATTGAATAAATTTCGTAGAATTTTTTAGTGCAGCGTAGCCAAAAAATTGCGATTGTTTGAGTGAGGCACGAACGAGTTTCGCAATTTTGGCGGAGCAAACTTAGAAAATCAAGAAATTTATTCGCAATAGCAGAAAAAACAATTAAACTTCCCGTATTTTCTTTCTTGCAACTTTCTAACCGGACATTACTGGATAATAATAGAACTTATTAAAAAGTCAGGACTAATTGTAGAGGTTTTAAATGAGGCTTTTTGCCGATAAATTAACAGATAAAGTACTTCAGGGAAAGGATATTACCCTGGATGAAGCCGACATTCTAATGGGGATAAAAGAGCAAAAAGACCTTGTCCACCTGTTAAGCTGCGCTAATATGATTCGTGGGGAGTTTAAAGGAAATACCATAGATTTTTGTTCAATAATTAACGCAAAATCGGGTAAATGCAGTGAGGATTGCACTTTTTGCTCCCAGTCTGCCCATTATAATGCAGATATAAAATCATATCCTTTAATTACAAAAGAAGAAATTATTAAAAAGGCTCAAAAAGCTGCATCTCTGGGGATAAACAGATTCAGTATTGTTGTAAGCGGCCGGGCCCTGGGAAATAAAGAAGAATGGGATAATATCTGCGAAGCGATAAATGTTATCTCTTCCATGGGGATTATAAAAACCTGCGCCTCTTTAGGTACTCTCACAAGAGAGGCTGCAAGGGATCTGAAAGGAGCCGGTTTAACCCGTTATCATCATAATCTTGAAACTGCTGAAAGTTATTTTTCGACTGTCTGTACGACCCACTCATTTTTGGAGAGGGCTAACACGGTAATAGCAGCTCACGAGGAAGGCCTGGAAGTTTGTTCCGGCGGGCTCATGGGCCTTGGGGAGACTCCGGGTCATAGAATAGAGCTTGCTTTTGCTTTAAGGGATCTTGCGGTGGATTCAATACCGATTAATATTTTAAATCCCATAGCAAAAACTCCTTTGGAAAAGGCACCTCCGGTTCATCCCATGGAAATTTTAAAGATTATTGCGGTTTACAGATTTATAAATCCGAAAAAAGGGATCCGTCTTTGCGGGGGGAGGCAAAAAAATTTAAGATCTGTTCAGCCATTAATTTTTCTTGCCGGCGCAAATGGAGTCATGACCGGTGATTATCTGACCACCCCAGGCTGTGATATAAAAGATGATCTGCAAATGATTAAAGATTTGATGCTGACCCCAGTGGGGGATGGAGCTTAATTCTAATTTCGACTATACACTCAGCTTTGACATCTAATGGTCGATGTTATGACCAACCCCGGAGGATGAATAAATATGGAAAAAAAAGATAAACAACTTTGTGCAGATGATATTAAATATCTATGGCATCCTTTTACCCAGATGAAAGAGTATGCCAGGCAAAAACCCATGATTATTGAAAAGGCCCAGGGAACTTTTTTGTGGGATGTTGAAGGGAATAAATATATAGATGGAGTCTCTTCTCTTTGGGTTACCACCCATGGACACAGGAGAAAAGAGATAGATGCCGCCATAGCCAGGCAGATGGAAAAAGTTTCCCATACCACTCTCCTCGGCCTTTCACATCCAGGAGCTATTGAGCTTGCAAAAAAACTTGTGGAGATAACCCCGGAGGGTTTAAACAGAGTTTTTTATTCAGAAAGTGGTTCCACTGCAGTGGAGATAGCTTTAAAAATAGCTTTTCAATACTGGTTCCAGACTTCTGGCGCGGGAAGGGGGAAAAATAAATTCATATATCTTGCCAATTCCTATCATGGGGATACCATTGGGAGTGTCAGTGTAGGGGGGATTGATCTGTTTCATAAGCTTTACAATCCTTTGCTCTTTGAGGCCTTAAAAACCGAAGCAGTCCATTGTTACAGGTGCAGTCTGGGGGAAAATTACCCTTCCTGCGGTATTAAGTGTCTTTCAAAGCTTGAAGAGCTGATGGAAAAAGAGTCCGAAAAAACCGCTGCTTTAATTATAGAGCCCCTTGTTCAAGGTGCCGCAGGGATACTTGTGGCACCCCCCGGTTATTTAAAAGGTGTAAGGGAACTTTGCACAAAATATAATATTTTAATGATTGCAGATGAGGTTGCAGTCGGTTTCGGCAAAACAGGGAGGATGTTTGCCTGTGAACATGAAAATGTACAGCCTGATATAATGACCCTGGGTAAGGGGATCACAGGGGGATATCTCCCCTTGTCCGCCACTCTCACCACCGACAAAATTTTTGATGCATTTTTGGGTGAATCTGATGAACT
>JAUVKE010000262.1 GCA_030592105.1 Desulfobacteraceae bacterium | reverse complement strand
TCATTAACAAACAGCCCTCATCTTGAAGTATTAAAGGAAAAAGATTTTGAAGTATTATTAATGTCTGATCCGATTGATGAATGGGTTGTTCAGGCTCTTACCGAATATGATGGAAAAAAATTAAAGAGTGCGGAAAAAGGGGAACTTGATTTAGAAAAAGTCGACAAAGGAAAAGAAGATGAGTATACTGGACTTATTAATTTTATAAAGGTAAACCTTCAGGATAAAGTCAAAGAAGTAAAGCCGTCTACAAGATTAAAAGAATCTGTCTCCTGTTTATCCGGCGACACTCAGGATATGAGTGCATACATGGAAAAAATCGTCAAGGCAACAGGGCAAAAATCACCGGAAATTAAAAGAGTTCTGGAATTAAATATTAATCACTCCCTGATGACAAAGATGAAAAGTTTGTTTGAAAAAGACGCAGGTGATCCTGTTTTAAAGGATTATAGTAATCTTTTATTTGATATAGCATTAATAAGCGAGGGTAATAAATTATTAAATCCTGCAATTTTTTCTCAGCGGATAGGCGATTTAATGGCCACTGCCATAAAAATATAAAATCATAAGAGAACCTTTATTAAGGGCTCACGCAAAAATGACTTAACATTTTAAGCGCCTGTGCATCCTGCCTGCGTTGCAAAAACTCAAAATATACTTAATATTCCTGTGTTTTTGCGTCTTGCCAGTCAGGCGACTCAACACTTAAAATTTGCCAATTTATTTTTGTGTGAATTAATAAAAACAGTTTATATTTTTAACGGTTTTCGCTTTTCAGTTCCCACGCTCCAGCGTGGGGACATAAAACCTAAGTACCATATAATAAAATATGAATAAAAACATTATAATAAATAATAAATATTGCGGATATAAGCATATTGGAAACGGTGGTTATGTTTGCGGAACAGTTGCAAATTATATTAAAGGCGCTGCTATAGTAACACTTGTTACTCCGCCGCCTGTAGATCACCCCATGAATATCGAATATATTAACAGGAGTGTTCTTTTAAAAGATGGAGATATCATCGTGGCCAAAGGCGAAGCGATTGACTTTGAAATTGATAATATTCCAGAACCTCCAACATTTGCAGAGGCTGTTGAAGCTTCAAAAAAATCTATTGCTCTAAGCGGAAGTTTAAGCCCTGATTGTTTTGTATGTGGCAGCAACAGGTCTGAGGACGATGGATACAGGCTATTTCCGGGTTTTGTTGCAAATAAAAATTGTGTTGCCGCTCCATGGATTCCGAGTAAATCCCTTACAGATGCATCTGGTTTTATCAGGCCTGAATTTATATGGGCAGCACTCGATTGTCCAGGTGCATATGCTATTTTTGATGAACATGTAAAAGGGACTGTCCTTCTCGGTCAGCTTACTGCTGATGTTAAGAGTAATCTTGAACTGAAAAAAGAATATATAGCAACAGGCTGGGAAATTGGTCGCAAAGGGCGAAAATATTTTGCAGGTTCAGCCATCTTTTCAAAAACAGGAGAATTATGCTCTGTAGCAAAGTCTGTCTGGTTTGCTGTTGATAATAAATAATGCCTGAACGAAGACTGTCTATCATGTTGATAAAACAACTGTTTCCGGTTTTTTTCTAAACGAAGATTTAGAGCGATTAGCTTTTAGGTGTTAGTACCTTACTCCTGAAACCCTGTCATAAAAAACGAGAAAATTATAAGGAAAAATTAGCTATAAAGTTTGTAGGTGCTTACTTTAATATATGTAAATACAATGAATTAGGCTCCAAACAGTAAAAATCATCTAAACTCTGGCTTTTGCTGTAGCAATAACTTTTTTAAAATTTATTCAGCAATAGCAGAAAAAACAGATAGACTTTCCGTATTTTTTTACAATTTTCTGACCAAACATTACTGGCTCTACATACAATATGTTGTAATTAAATCAGGTTTTTCATACAAAAATTATGGATGAAAAGGTAAAACAGATACTGGATGCAGATTTTCTGCTGGATGATGATGGCCCTGATAAAGTAATCGATTTGTCAAAATCGATTAAACAGAATATACACTCAGGTCAGAAAGTACACATGGGGATGGGTGCTAATGCTGCTGTAAGAGAGATAATCAGGTCATTTTACGGAACAGGAATGAAGTTTGATCTGATTACGGAGTTTCTGTTTTACAGCCATCTGGACCTGATTCACTGCGATCTTGTCCGGCAACTTGTTACCAGTGGCATTGGCGAAGGACGTAAACTTGGTGCCAGCAAAACTTTAAATAATGCAGTTAAAAACAAAAATCTTAAGATTGAATCATATTCTCTCGCTTCATTCATTCAAAGACTGATGGCTGGAGCAATGGCCGGTTTCATGCCTACTGTTTCACTTGTGGGAAGTTCCATGGCAAAACTGCATTCCCATGCTTTTAAGATGATTGAAGACCCTTTTGACGTCAATAAAAAAGCTGGGGTAATAAAAGGACTTAATCCTGATATATCAATTATTCATGCCTGGGCTGCTGACCGAAGCGGAAATGCTATTATTCTTCCCCACCACTTTACTGCAGAGGAGACATGGGGTGCATGGGCAAGTCAGGACGGGGTGATAATTACTACAGAGAAAATCGTTTCCACGGACTTTATACGCAAACATAGCATACTGGTGAATATCCCACAGTATATGGTTAAATCTGTTTCCCTTGCACCTCTTGGATCACATCCTGAAGGAATAATGAACTGGGGCATTGACGAGTTTGATGCATATGAGTATGATTGGGATTTTATCAATGCCCGCCAGAAAGCTGTAGAGAATGAAAAGCTTGACCAATGGATAAAAGAGTGGGTGCTGGATTGTCCGGATATTAGAAAGTATCTTGATAAGCTTGGCCCCGGGAGGATATCTTCTCTCAGAGGACGATCTCATCCTGAGCACTGGAAAATAAATGCATATGCAAAGGCTGCCACTATTTCCGCAAACAGGAGATATACTTTACGGGAAAGAATGGTAGTTATGGCATCAAGAAAAATTTTAAAAAAGGTTCTTGAGAATGATTATCAGACAATTCTTTCAGGAGGCGGAGTTGCTTCTATGAGTGCGTGGCTTGGGCACAGGAATCTTAGAAAACAGGGACATTTTGCAGAGGTTGTTGTCGGTTCAGGACAGTTTGGGTTTACCCCTCTGCCAGGAGATCCGTTTATTGCAAATTTCACAAGCCTTTCAACCTGCAAAATGGTTACCAGTGGAATTAATTGCTATCAGGCACTTATAGGTGGCCGGAATAAGAGGAGTATAAGCATTCTTGGCGGAGCACAGATTGATAAATCAGGAAATATAAATTCAGCAATTATTCCCACGCCTGATGGTGATATTTATCTTACAGGAGCAGGCGGGGGTGGAGATGCCTGTAAAGCGTCAGAGGTACTGGTTGTTATGGAACAGACCAAAAGCCGTTTTCTGGAAAAAGTGCCTTATATCACCTCGTCAGGCGAAACCATTAAAACCGTTGTATCTACATTAGGTATTTTTGAAAAAGATAATAATGATGAACTTATATTGACAGCCTTCTTCCACAATTCCAAAGCGCTTACTACAGAAGAAGCGGTACAGTTCATTAAAGACAATTGCGGCTGGGATTTAAAAATATCGCCGGAGATAATTGAATTACCCGAGCCTGAAATTGAAGAGTTGATAAGACTTAGACTTATAGATCCTGACAGTGAATATACAGCATGATTTAATTTTTTAAATAACGGACATGCCCTGGCTGGTACTGCAAAACATCCTTTGTGTAAGATTCTAACCGGACATTGATTATAAAAAAACAAACGTATTAATAAACGAAAAAGTTCAGCAGGAGAGAAAAATGGCAAAACCTGAAAACAATAATACAGAGAGAAAAAAAACAGTAATCGCATTCTCAGGGAAGGGGGGCACAGGAAAGACTGTTGTGTCAACAATAATGATCAAGCATCTTATAAAGAAAAATCTGAAAATTCTTGCGATTGATGCTGACCCGGCAACAACCCTGCCATCAGCCCTGGGCATAACACTTAAAAAGACTATCGGAGATATAAGAGAAAAACTCGTAAAAGGTCCTGGCCGGGGACCTTCACCAGATGTTCCGGTAGATATGATGCTGGAATACCAGATTCGGGATATACTTGCAGAAATACCTAATCTTTCAATATTGGGAATAGGACGACCAGAAGGCCCG
>JAUVKE010000517.1 GCA_030592105.1 Desulfobacteraceae bacterium | reverse complement strand
TTAACTATTTAGCTTTCTAAAAAATATTGATTACGTATACGCTTCTGATGTAATAACTTTTATATAAACATATTGATCAAAAATGAAAAAAAATTTACTTGCACTTTCAACGCTTGATAAAAAGGATTTTGATTATCTTTTAAAACAAGCTTTTCAACTAAAAGAAAGGCAAAGAAAAAACATTCCGGCTTCATCTTTAGCTGGAAAAACGATCGGACTCATTTTTGAAAAACCTTCAACCCGCACACGTATCTCTTTTGAGGTCGCAGCATCGCAACTTGGCGGAACATCACTCTTTATAAATTCAGCTGATACTCAGATGTCAAGAAGTGAGCCGATAAAGGACACTGCAAGAGTTCTTTCAAGGTATCTGGATTGTCTTGTTATCAGGACATATGCACAAGAAATAATAGAAGAATTTGCAGAATTTTCCACCATACCTGTTATTAATGCATTAACAAATCTTTATCATCCATGTCAGGTTTTAAGCGATCTTATGACTGTCGTGGAGTATAAAAAAGGATATAAAGGTCTGAAGATAGCCTGGGTAGGTGATGGAAATAATGTTGCTAATTCATGGATTAATGCCGCAGGAGTCCTGGGGTTTGATCTTGTTCTGGCGTGCCCTGAAAAGTATTATCCTGACCCTGAAATTATAAAAAATGCCTTTGCAACTGCGACAGGGAGTATTGAAATAACTTCTGACCCTGTGCAGGCTGTTTCAAATGCTGATGTGGTATATACTGATGTATGGGCAAGCATGGGGCAAAATGAAAACCTGAAACAAAAGAAGCATTTATTTAAGCCGTTTCAATTAAATTCAAAGCTTATAAGCCTGGCTGCTGATGATGCTATTATCATGCACTGTCTTCCTGCCCACAGAGGCGAAGAGATAACTGATGAAGTGCTGGAAGGGAAACAATCTGTTGTATGGGATCAGTCTGAAAATAAACTTCATATGCATAAAGCTGTTTTTGAAATGCTTTTGTAATTATAAACAGGGAGATATATAAAAAGTGTCTGAAAATATAAAAAAAGTAATATTAGCATATTCAGGTGGTCTCGACACATCCGTAATTCTGAAATGGCTGATAGAGACCTATAAATGTAATGTTGTGACGTTTTCAGCAGATATCGGTCAGGATGAAGAGCTGGATGATATAGAAGAAAAAGCTAAAAAAACCGGCGCTTCAAAAGTATATATAGATGATTTAACAGAAACATTTGTATCAGATTATGTTTTCCCCGCTTTCAGGGCTAATGCCATTTATGAAGGTGAATATCTTTTAGGAACATCACTTGCACGACCACTGATAGCAAAGCGACAAATGGAAATAGCCAGGATTGAAGGAGCGGACGCTGTAAGCCATGGTGCTACAGGTAAAGGGAACGATCAGGTCAGGTTTGAACTCGGATATTTTGCTCATGACCCGCATATTAAAATAATTGCTCCATGGAGAGAATGGAACTTAAATTCCAGAACAAGTCTTATGGAGTTTGCAAAAAAGCACGGAATCCCTGTTCCGACAACCAGAAAAAATCCATACAGTACAGACAGAAATATGCTTCACATAAGTTATGAAGGTGGTGTTCTGGAAGATCCCTGGGAACAGCCTCCTGAAGATATGTTCACACTTACTGTTTCGCCTAAAGATGCGCCTGATACT
>JAUVKE010000130.1 GCA_030592105.1 Desulfobacteraceae bacterium | reverse complement strand
TTCGAATTTAAATAAGGAGTAAATCTGTGCCTATATACGAATATCATTGTAATAATTGTGACTCTAATTTTGAATATCTTGTTATTTCAAAATCTGAGCCTTTTGTTTGCCCTTCATGTGGTAAAGGAGATGTTAATAAACTTATCTCTGCATGCAGTTTTCTGAGCAAGGGGGGAGATGGTGAGACTGTCAGTTCTTCTGCGTCGGAATCATCCTGTGGGAGTTGCTCTGCCACCAGCTGTTCGGGCTGCGGAGGTTGACGGCTTCTAACATAAAAGTTGGAACATGGGAAAATCCCCTTGCCCTTTGCCGGGCGAACTGGGTAAAGACTCAGCTTGAAAAAAAAAATCCTGGTTTATCTGTTGAAGTTGTTGTTGTTAAAACCAGGGAATACAAAACCCCTGATGCACCACTTTCAAAGGCTGGAACTAAATCTCTTTTTGTAAAAGAGATGGAGGATGCACTTCTCCAGGAAGATATTGATCTTGCTGTTCACAGCATGGAAGATATGCCTGCTGAAATTTCTAAAGGGCTCTATATTGGAGCTGTCCCAATTCGTGAAATTGCTAATGATGCTTTTATTTCTAAAGATAAACTCCCTTTTTCTGAGTTGAAACCCGGGGCGTGCATAGGAACAAACGGCCATGCCAGAATTGCTCAGCTGCTTTTTAAAAAACCGGATATAAAAATTGTGCAGTTACAAGGAGATATGGATACCCGTCTCCGAACACTTGAAACAAAGGATTTTGATGGAATCATTCTTGCTGCCGCAGATATTTTGAGAATGAATATGAGCATGAGGATTACAGAGTATCTTGATGAGACCTTTATGCTGCCGGCAGTGGGCCAGGGGGCGTTGTGCATTGAGACAAGAAATAACGATTATAAAGTGCTCCCTTTTGTGACAAAACTTGATGAAAGAAATACACGCTCTGTGATTATGGGGGAGCGTGCTTTTTCGCGCCGTTTAGGGGGCGGATGTCAGGTTCCCCTGGCAGCCCTTGGCAAGATAGAGGAAAACACTTTTTCCATAACAGGAATAGTCGCTGATCCAGATGGGA
This sequence comes from Desulfobacteraceae bacterium, assembly GCA_030592105.1. Next base: position 6,025 of record JAUVKE010000130.1, on the reverse strand, counting down.
AAAAAATAATTAAAGAGACCATGTCCGGTTCAAAGGATCTGTCTGAAACCATAGGTGAAAAACTGGGTGACATACTCCTTTGTATGGGTGCAAAACAGATATTGGATAATTTAAAATGAATACAAATGCTAAAGTATCTTTAATAGGAGCAGGTCCCGGTGATCCGGATCTTATTACAATTAAGGGAAAAGAGGCAATCGAAAAAGCCGATGTAATTATTTATGACTATCTTGCATCACCCAACCTTTTAAACCATACCCGTAAAAATGCTGAGATCATCTATGTAGGAAAAAGAGGAGGTGATCATACATTAAGCCAGGAAGAGATAAATAACCTTCTTGTTGAAAAGGCACAAGAAGGCTTTACAGTGGCAAGATTAAAAGGTGGAGATCCTTTTGTCTTCGGCAGGGGGGGGGAAGAAGCAGAAGTCCTGATAGATGCAAACATCCCCTTTGAAATAATTCCCGGGGTAACTTCTGCGATTGCAGTTCCGGCATATGCCGGAATCCCTTTAACCCACAGGCAATTCACATCTACTCTGGCTTTTGTAACAGGTCATGAAGACCCTGAAAAAAATAAATCAAAAATTGACTGGGAATCCCTGGCAAAAGGTATTGGGACCATTGTGTTTTTAATGGGAGTTAAAAATCTCGAAAAAATTGTTGCAAAACTTTTAAAGCACGGGAAAAGCTCTGATACGCCAGTTGCCCTGATCCGATGGGGAACAACCCCAAAACAATATGCAGTTGCCGGAACCCTTGCCGATATTGTTGAAAAAGTAAGAGCAGTTAACCTTAAACCCCCGGCTGTTATAGTTGTTGGAGATGTAGTAAAGTTGAGGGAGAAGATGGCATGGTTTGAAAACCGGCCTCTTATGGGGAAAACGATTCTTGTTACAAGGGCAAGAAAACAGGCAAGTGATCTGGTGAAGCTTCTCTCTGATCTTGGTGCTGATTGTATTGAATTTCCGGTAATAAGGGTTGATCCCCCGGATGATTTAAAACCATTGGATCTGGCCATTAAAAACCTTCCTGATTATGAATGGCTGATATTTACAAGTGTAAATGGAATTGAGTTTTTTTTCGAAAGGCTTTTTAATAAAGCAGGAAAAGATGTCCGTGCATTAAATCATATCAAAACAGCTGTTATCGGGACTGCAACAGAAAAAAAACTTCTGGAATTTGGGTTGAAAAGTGACATAATACCTCAAAGTTTCAGGGCTGAGTCTGTTATTGAAGCATTTGTAAAAAAAAATATCAAAGGGAAAAAGGTGCTCCTTCCCAGGGCGCAAAAGGGAAGATCTGTTCTCCCTGTGGAATTGACCCGTATGGGGGCGGTTGTTGACGATGTGGCTGTTTACTCCACAAAAACGGAAGGTACAAATTCCGAACATGTTATGGATCTTCTTTCTTTAGGGGAGATAGATCTCATAACCTTTACAAGTTCATCTACTGTTCAGAATTTTTTCAATATGCTCCCTCCTGAAAAATGTAAAATGTTTATGAAAAAAATGGAGACAGCCTGCATAGGGCCAATAACTGCAGAGACTGCAAGAAAAACAGGGTTTAATGTCAATCTCATGGCAGATTCATATACTATTTCCGGATTATGCGATGCAATATTAAAATATTATAAATAGCATAGCTGAATAGTTACGCCGTTATTTAATAATTCTATGATACTAAAAAAATGAAATAAAGGCGGCCCATGGACTATATTTTAAGATTACCCGAATATGAAAATGTAATTAAATCCATTAAAGAGACGATAATTACAAATATAGTTTTGGTCGGGCAGATGCCAGCCCCGACATTTTTTGAACAGAACCGGACCAAGATTATTCTGGAAAGGATGTCAGAGTTAAATATTGATGAATGTTCCACAGATAATTATCAAAATCCCATAGGGATCATCAGGGGAACACGCAGGGACAAACCGCCTATTTTTGTTGTTGCTCATATTGACACAATTTTTGATGAGGATGTTGATCATAACTATACTGTTAAAGAAAAACATATAACAGGCCCGGGCATCCTCGATAATTCTGCAGGTGTGGGGATTCTGGTTTCTTTGCCGGAAATTTTCAGGAAGCTGAATCTTCATTTTGAATCGGACATAGTACTGGCTGGAGTTGTTCAATCCATTGGAAAGGGGAATTTGCGGGGAATCAGGCACCTTTTAAGGGGGTGGGCTTCTCCCATCAGAGGCGCAATCTGCCTTGAAGGGTGTGATTTAGGCAGATTGAATTATTATTCCAACGGTATGATGAGATGTGAAATTAATTGTAATATATCCTCAAAACAGGGCTGGGAAAATAATTTTAGGCCCAATGCAATACTTATTCTCTATGAAGTTATTAACAGGATTTTAAAACTGAGGCTGCCCCAAAGACCCCAGGCCAGAGTGATTTTCGGAAAAATCTCCGGAGGTGTAAAGCATGGAAAAATCGCTCTTAAGGCAAAGCTGGGTTTTGAAATACAAAGTGATTCCGAAGACATGGTAAAAGAAATATATGATGACATACGGGATATTGTAAATGGTATAAGCCATGAGCGTGTTGTCAACCTGACGTTGAAAACCATAAGTAGTACAAATCCTGCAAGGTTGCAATTCAGCCATCCTTTGGTAAAACAGACTGTCTCTGTAATGAAAACCCTGGGTATAGTCCCTGTCAGTGAAAACAGTGAATCTGAACTTTCAATTTTTCTTGCCAATGATATTCCGGCTGTAACATTAGGAGTGAGCAAAGGGGATAATTATCACCTGGAAAATGGTTCCATAGAGATTGAGCCTATTTTCACGGGTATCGCCCAGGTTATAGGAGTACTTTTGGCCCTAGACAGCGGAGAATGTGATGGATAATAATTCCTGGATTAAAAAAAATACTTTCCATTTTTCAGATTTCAAAGATTTAAATTACCTTGTTAAGGAGAAAAAAAGAAAAAATCTTACCATATCACTATGCCTACCCACTCTCAATGAGGAAGAGACCATAGCAAAAGAGATAGTTATATTCCGGTCAGAGCTTGTCCTGAGATATCCTCTGATCGATGAAATAGTTGTAATCGATTCCGGATCAACAGATAGAACAAGGGAGGTTGCCAGGTCTTTTGGCGCTTCAGTATATATTGCAGATGAAATTCTCCCTGACCTTGAAAAACAAAGGGGAAAAGGCGAAAACCTCTGGAAGGCATTATATGTCACATCCGGTGATATAATTATATATATTGATGCAGATATAAAAAATATTCACCATAGATTTGCATACGCTCTTCTGGGTCCACTTCTTCTTTATGATAATATTAAATATGTTAAGGCCTTTTATGAACGTCCCATAGCAGGCAAAAAAAAAACAAGGCCAACTGGCGGAGGTAGAGTTACAGAGCTTGTGGTGAGACCGTTTTTTTCTCTTTTTTTCCCTGAAATGGCTCAGATTATCCAACCCCTGTCAGGGGAATATGCCGGTTACAGAGAAATATTTGAGCATATTCCTTTCCCCATCGGTTATGGAGTTGAAACCAGTATGCTTTTGGATATTTATGAAAAATGGGGGCTTGATGTACTGGCTCAGGTGGACCTTGAAAAACGTGTTCATAGAAATCAGGATACAAAAGCCCTGGGAAGAATGTCCTTTGCAATTATTAATACTTTTATGGACAGGCTTGAACATCTTGGGGTTTTAAAAACCAAAAAAAAGATGCTCACCGACATGATACAGTATAAAATTGTTAATAACGAATACAGACCTGATATTTTTGATATTAAAAAATTTGAAAGGCCCCCCATCATAGAGATACCGGAATATCGTAAAAAATTTAATATTGATCAGAGTATGAAAAAGAAAATAACGAAAAATGTTTGATTGCCATGCACGTAAAATTGATTATCTTCGAATATCAATAACAGACCGTTGTAATTTGAACTGTCAGTACTGTACCCCTAATCCATTTTTATCCCAGGGTTTTTATAAGGAAATCCTGTCCTATGAGGAAATTCTTCGCCTTGTTAAACTCGGAGTCGGCCTGGGGATATCAAAAGTCAGAATAACCGGCGGAGAGCCCCTTGTTAGAAGAGGTGTTTACGATTTTTTGGAAAAAATCGTACAGATCAAGGGGTTAAAAGATATTTCCCTGACAACAAATGGGGTTTTGCTGAAACCAAATATTCACAAAATTAAATCAGCCGGTATTAAAAGAATTAACATAAGCCTGGATACCCTTAACAGGAAAAAATATAAAAAAATAACAGGGTCAGATTGTTTTGACAGGGTTAGGGAAGGTATTAAATCAGCCCGGCAGTATGGGTTTGACCCCATAAGGATTAATGCTGTTATCCTTAAAGGAGTAAATGATAATGAATTAATAGATTTTGCAAAATTATCATTTTCCCACCCTTTTCAGATACGGTTTATTGAATATATGCCCATGGGAGTCACATCATCTAAAAAGGATTGGCATATACCCATGGGTGAAATGAAAAAAAGGATAAAAGGAGCAGGAAAACTTACAAGGCTTGCCGGTGATCTTAATGACGGCCCTGTTAAACGGTACAAATTTGAAAATGCAAAGGGAGAAATAGGGTTTATCTCCCCTGTGAGTGACCATTTCTGCGAAAAATGCAACAGGATCAGATTAACGGCAAAGGGAAATCTTAGGCCCTGCCTTTTGTCAGACTATGAAGTTGGTATAAAAAAAGCTTTAAGAGCAAAAGCATCTGACAGACAATTATCTGATATTTTCATAAAAGCTGTAAGATCTAAACCGGCCCGGCATGGTATTTTAAAGGATAATCATTGTGCAATATCTGCTAACATGGCATCCATTGGCGGGTAAAAAAAATAAAAATTACCATTATTTTAAATATTAATTTATGCAACAAAAAAGGGGAATAATGACAACAGCACGTGCAAGACACATTCTGGTATCTTCCGAGGAAACATGTAATGAACTTAAATCACAAATTGAATCAGGATCTGATTTCGGTGAAATAGCTGCAAGTCAATCCAGCTGCCCATCGGGACAGCAAGGGGGAGATCTGGGTGAATTCTCTCCGGGGCAGATGGTTCCTGAATTTGATACAGTTGTCTTTAGCTCAGAGGTTGGGAAGGTTCACGGACCCATAAAAACTGATTTCGGATATCATCTCATTGAAATCATCAGCAGAACTGATTAAAAAATCTGGGTAACTATTCAGCGAATATATGAAGTTACTAAAATTTAATATGCGACATTTTATAAAAACAAATTCTTTCTTTTATAAAATGTCGCATAGATAAGGAAGTATAGAAGAATGATCCTTTTCATTAAAAAAGAACTTGAAACAACGGATATAAAAAATTTCCTGCCCCAGAATTTAAGTCACAAAATTCTTGCCTATATCAGCATAAAAACAGGTGAATTCATTGATCAGTTTTCCCCTGATAATCCCGATGATAATACAAAGGTCAGGATTGATCCCTCCATCATGGATATAGTCACTAAAATATATACGAGCCTCCATGGCGACCATGAAATCGATACCGGTAATATACAAAACATTTTAATGTTGCAGGAAAAATTGAACACAGGAGCCATAAACTACTCCCTTGCGATATACAGAGAATCGATGGGCCGTGATCTGAATATTAAATATGAAAAACCGGATCTGGATAATATTTTAACCAAAGATCCCGATTCTTACGACTGCAAGGAAATGTTTGATCATATAAAACAGAATAAATGCTCCGGATGTACCCAGGGAGTTACACAAATAGCAGATAAATGTTAAATGCCACCTCTTCTCCTTTTAGCCTGATTTCTTTATATTTTTGAATTTTGATGCTCATTCGCTAATATCGTGAAAACAAATTAGCATCCTCCATAACCATAAAGGATAAGTTACACTGTTTTAGTACCTTACTCCTGGTTTTCTGTTACAAAAAACAAGAAAGTCGTTTATATGGTATCAGTTGTCGGTTGTCAGTAAAAGCATATCGATATTAATTTATCTTCCTTTTGAATATTGCAGAAACCTGGCAAAAAAATAT
>JAUVKE010000397.1 GCA_030592105.1 Desulfobacteraceae bacterium | reverse complement strand
CTGAAAAAAAGAATGAAGTGTTACCCCACCGGCATTGATAGCCGCAACACCGGTTGGAGCGGTGACAATCATCCGCTTTACCATGTTTTTTTGCATATTATGGAGAAAGGTTGTTTTACCGGTACCAGCTTTACCTGTTAAAAAGATATTACAGCCAGTGTACTGAACAAAATCGTTGGCAAGTTGAAGCTCATGGTTTGAGTGGGACATAGTTTTTCCTGGTCATGTGCGTTATTATTGATATTATATACTATGCCAGTCAGAGCATGGGTGTTATTTACTATATTCTGTCCTTAATTCTCTTTTAAGAATCTTATTCGCAGCACTTATTGGTAATGCATCCCTGAAGTAAATCTGTTTGGGCACTTTAAATTTAGCAAGCTTTTCCTTGCAAAAAGTAATAATTTCATTTCCAGTAGTATTTGATCCTGATTTTGGCACAATTGCAGCGGTTACTGCCTCACCCCACTTATCATCAGGCAACCCAAAAACAGCGCACTGCATAACATCGGGATGTGTACCTATTACACTCTCTATCTCCTGGCAAGAGACATTTTCTCCACCAGTTTTTATCATATCTTTTTTTCGATCAGCAAAAAAATAATTACCATCTTTATCCCTGAACAATACGTCTCCTGTATAAAACCAGCCATCACGGAAAGCCCTGGCGTTTGCTTCATCATTCTTATAATATCCTTTCATTAAAGAAGGTCCCCGCAGCAACTGCTCACCAGGTTCACCAACAGCCACCTCTTTGCCGTTATCATCTACAAGTTTCAATTCGCAGCCGAACAAAGCTTGTTTTCCAACCCAGCGACCATCCTGTGCAGGTATATCATCCCAGGTTTTAAACCATCCTCCGGTTATCACAGTTGCAGAAGACTCGCTTGAGCCCTGGCCTGTAAAAAAAGATAGATTTGGTGCAATTTTTTTCCAGCCATCTACCATTGCTTTGGGCATGGTTGATGACCATGTTAAAAATTTTTGCGCATGATCAAAAAGGCAGGTATCTATTTCCGGCTCTGCAAGAAGCCTCACATAAAGAGTAGGAGGAAGAGCAGTTGTAGTTATTTTATGTTTTGAAAGTAATTTAAGCATCTGCGGAGGACTTGGCAGCTGAGTCATTACAACAGTTGTCCCTGCAGTGAGGCACAACAGCAACAGTTCAAACCCTGCCATATGAATTAGAGGGAGGGACAAAAGAAATACATCTTTATGGGACATGTGAAAAATCATCTGATAGGACAGGTGAGATGAAAAAAAACAATTATGTGTTGTCATAACGCCCTTAGGCGCAGATTCTGTTCCACTTGTAAAAAAAAGAGCTGCTTCATCTTCACTCTCTACTAATACTTCCGGTTCAACATCCTCTCCATTGAGCAATTCATTAAAATCTATCCATCCTTCAGGAGCTGATTTATCATTAACACTCAGATATCCGAATATTTTAACCGAATCCATGTTTTCAAGCACTTCGCTTATCATTTTTTCAAATGGATCTTCCACAAAAAAAAATTCAGGTTCTGAAAAATCTATAAGACTCTTTACTTCCTGCTGATTTAGCATAAAATTAACAGGAGTAAACCAGGCACCTATTTTAAATAATGCACAACTTAATATAACAACTTTCGCACTGTTACGTGATAATATTGCGACTTTGTTTCCTTTGGCTATCCCCATTTTAAGCAGACTGTTAGCTACACGGTTAGCCTTTTCATTAAGCTCTGCATATGTATATGATTCTACTGCATCATTTAAATCATAAAATATTAACGCAGTCTTATCCGGATATCTGTTTGAAGTTCTTCTTACTCCGTCTCCAAGATTTTCACGCCTGGCCAGATTCATTTCTAATTCATTTAGCATTTTTTTCTTACCCTGTATAATTTATTATAATTATTTTGCAACTATTCAACTGTTTAACAGACATCATCACTTAAACAATTGAATAATTACATTATTTTGCAGCAAATTGCAAATTCAATTAAGCCCTGTCAGTATATTATATTCTTAAAATATACTGACAGGGCTTATAAACAGGTGTTATTTTTAAATTTATACTTAAAAAAAAATTATTTGAGAGAAAATTTTGTCAGTTAATTTCTTAAATTTCCTGGATAGTCCTTGCTATAATAGTATCCTGAGTTTTTTTGTTAAGAGTTGTGAACTGCGCACTGTATCCTGCCACACGAACAATTAGTTCATTATAATCTTCAGGTTCTTTTTGAGCAGATAAGAGTGTCTCATTATCAACCATGTTAAATTGAACATGATTAATACCAAGATCACACCATGTTTCTACGTAGGATTTCCAGACTTCAAATCCTTTATCACCTACAAGCTGAACAGGTGAAAGACGCTGATTCAGCAGATCTGCACGAAACATGTTTTCATGATTAAGTTTTCCAACAGAATTTAAAACCGCTGTGGGACCCTTTTTATCCATACCTGCTCCTGGTGAACAGCCTCCATCATAGCAGGTATCTCCAAGGCGTCTACCATTTGGCAAAGCACCGAGAAGTGCCCCGCCAACTGTGTAAGCAGCTATATTCTGCGGCACCATTGGAATTCCTTTGGATCTTGTACCCCAGTCCTGACATGGAAGGCAAACCTCATCCCGCATTCTTTCATGTACTTTTATAATAAGATCGTCCGCATAAGGATCGTCATTACCCCATTTTGGAGCCCTTACAAAATCCATCCGCTCTTTTTCATATCCTTCCCAGTTGGACTTAAGCATTTCAAGCAGCTGCTCCATCGTATATTTT